>DATCFX010001457.1:0-3589 GCA_036509275.1 Pirellulales bacterium
AAATCGAGCGATACGCGTAGAAGCTGCCCATGATCTGGAGCAGATTGCCTTCCTTCTCTGCGTAGCGCATGAACTCGTCAAGATTGCTGAATGCGTCGAACACGATATACAGGCCGGTCAGGCTGCACCAGCAAATGACGAACACCTGTACGAACTGCCGCAGCAGATAGCGATCGATGATCCGAATCGGGCGCGGGATCAGCCACCGCAGATAGCCAAGCTTCATCGGCAGTCCTCGAGCTGATGGCCCACGGCCCGGGCCAGCGCGGCAATGCCCGAGCGAATCCGCTCCGGCGACTGCACGCCATAGCTCAAGCGGATGCGGTTCCGCGGTACCGGCACACCCTCGGGCGCATAGCAGTATTCGCCGGGCACGTAGAGCACGCCCTCGGCCACGGCCTGATCGAAAAGCTGACCGTCGGGGCCGGTAGCAACCTGCTGGGGCAGCTCGAGCCAGACATACAGGCCGCCGGCCGGATGCGCCCAGCGCACGCCGGGCAGTTGGCGCAGGTGCCGCTCGAGCGCTTCGAGCATCGCGTCGCGCTTCGTCCGATACGCGGCTCGCAGCCGGCCCACCTGTTCGGCCACCAGCCCGCGCTCCAAGGCCACCGCCATGACGTGCTGGGCAAAATTCGGCGAACCGAAATCGAGGTTGCCCTTCAACTCGCACACCGGACCAACGAGCACCTCGGGCAGCACGGCCCAGCCGACGCGTAGCCCCGGCGAAAACGATTTGGAAAACGTCTGCGTATAAATGACGGTGTCGCCCTCAGGATCGGCGGCCAGCAGGCTGGGCAGATCGGGCCCGTCCAAGCGCAGCTCGCGATACGCTGCATCGTCGATCACGTGGATCTTGTGCTCTTTCGACCAGCGCCGGGCCAGCTCGACAAGCTGCCGCCGCCGCGGGTGCGACAGCGTCGTCCCGCTGGGATTGTCGAAGTAGCTGACCACGTAGATCGCTTTGACGCGGTGCAACTGCCGCTCGCGCTCGAGCGCTTGCAAGGCCTCGTCGACCGCCTCGGGCACCAGCCCATCGTCGTCGCTGGCGATGCCCAGCGTGCGCACGCCCAGGTTGTGCAGCAGCCCGACGTAGACGAAATACGTCGGCGCGGCGCAGAGCACGATGTCGCCGGGATCGAACAGCGTGTCGGCCAGCAGGTGCAGCATCTGGTTGCTGCCGGCCGTAATGACCACGCGCTCGGCCGACAGGCCCGTGTCGCCGGTCAAGCCATCGGCCGCCGTGAGCTGCTCGACCACCGCTTCGCGCAGCGGCAGGTAGCCCGGCGTGGTGCCGTATTGCAAAGCGGCGCGGGCACGCAGCGGGTCGCTCAACACGGCGTCGATCGCCTGCCGCGTCGCATCCACCGGCAGCGTCTGGGGATCGACAAAGCCTGCCGCCAGCGAAACTAGCTCGGGCTGGCTCAGAGCCTTGGACATCAACTGGCTGATCGGCTGGCCGCCGGCTCGCCGCGCTCGCTGGCTGATGGAACTGGTAAGCATAGTCATTGGTTTCTTCGATCTTGGCGGAACGGGCCTCCGCTGCTGGGAGGCACGCGCCGCCGCATCATAAAAGAGGGATTGGTTTTAGGTCAACACAGGCCTGCGGCCAGCCGGGATCTCCACCCGAGTGAGCCGGCAGCGTTGGCGACCGGAGGGATGAGGCGGTTATACGCACAAGAGCCGCACCTCACAGGAATTGTTCGCGCACCGGGGGCTGCAATCCAGCCGGCGGCGTCGCCGGCTCGCCAGGCGTTTGGGCGTCAGATTTGTAGGTGGGCACCTACGTTTTTCCGTAGCCCAGTCCCTTTAGGGCTGGGGCTGCGCGAGCACTGCGCGTTTGCCCTCTTTTTCCGACGCGGCCTTTGGCCGCGTCGGAAAAAGAGGGCAGATCTTGGGCGTGGCCGAAAAATCCCAGCCCTCGAAGGGACTGGGCTACGGAAAACGGCAAAGCAGAAACCGCGTGGGTTCAACGCCCAGCATTTTCCACCTATGTTCGAGACGCCCACACTCGCCCGGCGAGTTGCTCGATTTGGCCGTTGCTCCGCTTTTAAGATTAAGTTAAGATTAATTTTTGACTAATCAAAATCCAGGCATCCGCGAACAACCCGTCGCGGCGTAATGAAATGGCCAGGTATTTGTTACGGCCGCTCGCGGCGCTGGTATGCCTGTGCATGGCGGCCGGTTGTACGCGCACCGGGGCGGGCGCCGACGCGACGAGTGCAAGCGGCCACGGTACGGGGCGCCCCCGCGTCGTCTGCACCACGGGCATGGTCGCCGATCTGGCCCGCAACATCGGTGGAACCGCGATCGAAGTTGAACAGCTGATGGGCGAAGGCGTCGATCCGCACTTGTACAAGCCCTCGACGATCGATGTGGTGAAGCTGAGCAAGGCCGACTTGATTTTGTATTCCGGGCTGCACCTGGAAGGCAAAATGTCCGAGGTCTTCGACCGCATGTCCGAGCGGAATCGCGTGGTGGCGGTCGCGGCCAACTTGCCGGTCGCGCGTCTGCTGGAGATTGCACCGGGGCAGTACGACCCGCACGTCTGGTTCGACGTCGCGCTGTGGAGCGAGACGACGCGGAGCGTCGAGCAGGCGCTGGTCGCGCTCGATCCGGTGCATGCAATCGGTTTTGCCGAACGGGCGGCAGCGTATCGGGCCGAGTTGGTGGAGTTGGATGGCGAGTGCCGCCGGCGCCTGGCCGAGATTCCGGCAGCGCGGCGGGTGCTGGTCACGGCCCACGACGCGTTTCACTATTTTGGCCGGGCTTATAACGTCGATGTCCGCGCCATCCAGGGCGTGAGCACCGAAAGCGAAGCGGGCGTGCGCGAAATCAACGAATTGGTCGGCTTCATGACCGAGCGCGGCATCAAAGCCGTGTTCGTCGAATCGAGCGTCAGCAGCCGCAACGTCGAAGCGCTGGTCGAAGGCTGCGACTCCCACGGCCACCACGTGATCGTCGGCGGCGAACTCTATTCCGACGCCATGGGCCGCCTCGGCACTCCCGACGGCACCTACATCGGCATGGTCCGCCACAACATCGACACCATCGTCCACGCCCTCAAATAACGACGCGAGCTGCCTTCGTTCCCCCATTCCTCATTCAGCATTCATCCTTCCGCATTTCCGCCCCATGCCTTCCATTCTCGATGTCCACGACGTGACGGTCGCTTATCACCGCAAGCCGGTGCTGTGGGATGTCGATTTCACGCTGGCCGAGCCGAGCCTGGTGGGCATCGTGGGTCCCAACGGCGCGGGCAAGAGCACGTTTATCAAGGCCATCCTGGGGCTGGTGCCGCTAGCCAGTGGCTCGGTACGGATTTTTGGCGAGCCGGTCGAGCGGCAGCGCAAGGCGATCGGCTACGTGCCGCAGCGCGAGAGCGTGGATTGGGACTTTCCCGTCAGCGTGCTCGACGTTGTGCTGATGGGCACCTACAGCGAGCTGGGCTGGATCCGCCGCCCGGGCGCGCGGCAGCGCCAGTGGGCTCGTCAGTGCTTGGGCCACGTCGGGCTGGCCGAATTGGCCGGCCGGCAGATCGGCCAGCTTTCCGGCGGACAGCAGCAACGCACGTTCCTGGCTCGCGCCCTGG
>DATCFX010001458.1:0-13084 GCA_036509275.1 Pirellulales bacterium
GCGAGCACTGCGCGTTTGCCCTCTTTTTCCGACGCGGCCAAAGGCCGCGTCGGAAAAAGAGGGCAGATCTTGGGCGTGGCCGAAAAATCCCAGCCCTCGAAGGGCTGGGCTACGGAAAAACGCAAAGCAGAAACCGCGCGGGTTCAACGCCCAGCATTTTCCACCCACTTTCGAGACACCCACACGGCGTTGGCCGCCCGGCAGGCCAGCAGCTTGACGCTGTTTTTTTTCGTGCCTATTATCGACGTAAGCGGCTGGCTGCCAACCGCTTCGCGCATTTCGCACAATCTCCCGGTTTCGGCAGCTCTCGGGCGAGCCGCGGCTGGCCCGTTTGTACCCGTCTTGAGCCGCTCTCGCGTCGACGCACTTTCGGCTGCCTGGAAACGCTATGAACATCATTGGCAAGGTTCTGATCGGCTTGATCGTGATCGCTGCCTGCGGGTTTTTGTACCTGGCGGCCTCGATGCTCAGCGTCGAAGGCTCTTGGCAGCAGCTCGTGACCCGTAAGCAGAAGGAACTGGATCAATCGTTGGCGGCCAAGGAGTTGGTCGAGCATGGCGGCGCCCGCGCGAAGCTGGCCATCTACAACCTGGACAACGGCCTGCCCAACGCGAATCCGGCCGACGCGGCCGATCGGCCGGGCATCGATCAATACAAGCTCGTGCTCGATGCAATGATTGTCGACCGGGGTCGCGTCTGGCAGGCTCGCCGCGGACAAGTGACACCGGCCGGCGACGTCAGCGTGCAGATCGAAAAGCCCACGCCCGCCGCCATCAAGGACAAGGCCATGCTCTATGCCTTTGAGAGCAAAAGCATCCAGCAGGGCGGCGCCTATCTGGGCGCATTCAAAGCCACGGCTCCCACCGGCCAAAGCGTGACGCTCGTGCCCGCCGCGCGGCTCTCGCCGGCCGAACTGGACCGCCTGACGCAAAGCGACAGCACCTGGCTGCTGTACGAAGTCATGCCGCTGGATCGCTCGTGGACCTTTGCCGGCATGACCGACGAGCAGCTTAAGGCCCTGCTGCCCGATAGCATCGAGAAAGAATTCCTGCACGCCGACCAAGGCAATGACTACCAGCGTCCGTTGCGGGCCTATTCCGTGGCGTTCCGCGATCTACGCAATTCGATTGCACTGCTCATGGACACGATCGCGGCCCGCAATGTCGATTTGCAGCATTTGAAGCACAGCGTCGAGGGTATCACCGGCCAGGTGCAAGCCCGCGATGCTGAGATCGGCGTGCTCCAGGCCGAGTTGAAGCTGGCCACTACGGAGCAGCAGCGGATCGCCGAGCAGGTCAGCGTGTTTGAGTCCAAAGTGGCCGCGTTGCAACAGCAGACGGCCACGCTGCTGGCCGACAACAAGCGGATGGCCGAGCGGATGGCGACCGCCGAGTTGCAGGCCGCGCACCGCGTCGAACAGCTCAGCCGCGGCCCCCAAGCCACGCCTGCCACGCCGTAACGCGGCACAACCCGCCGTTGTTGGCGGTATCCCGGCCGCTGTTGGCGTGGGGAAGCTCGAAAGCCAAGCATTGATGGCCGCGGTAAACGTGCGGCTGGCGCCGCAAACCAACCACGCCGGCAGCGAAACCGTTACAATGTTGTGGTGGGGCTTCCGGGCTCAACGATTTCGCGGGAACCGGAGCCCGGCTGGTCGGGGTTTTCAGACGCGGCCGGCAGCCAAACCGCTTCGGAAAAACGAGAGAGCGCATGGGTCTGTACGATCGAGATTACGTTCGCGGCCGCGAGCCTGGCTTTTTCCTCAGCGGCAGCCGCACCGCGGTCACCGATCTGATCATCGTCAACGTCGTGGTCTTCCTGCTGGATATCTTCATGCAGGGCCAACTGGCGGACTGGTTTGCCCTGCAAGCGGATGTGCTGCACCAGCCCTGGCGCATCTACGAGCTGCTGACCTACGGCTTTGTACACGACGGCCGGAATTTGCAGCATATCTTCTTCAACATGTTCGGACTGTGGTTATTCGGCCGGGACGTGGAAGCCATCTACGGCCGCAATGAATTCCTCAGGATTTATCTCTCGCTCGTTGTGCTCTGCGGCGCCGTTTGGGTCGCCGTGCAGTACCTCGTGGCGGCCTTGGGCCGCATGCCGTCCGAAGCGGTCATCGGCGCGTCGGGCGCGGTGCTGGGAATCATGGTGCTGTATGTCACCTACTATCCGCGCCGGGTGTTTCTGTTCTGGGGCATCCTGCCGATGCCGGCCTGGCTGCTGTGCGTGCTGTTCATCCTGCAAGACCTGATGGGCGTGCAGGCCGGCGTGGCCCACGAAGTACACCTGGCCGGCGCCGCCTTTGCCTTTCTCTACCGCAAAAGCGGTTGGAATCTCGGCACGCTGTTCACGGGCAAGTGGACGCGCAAGCTGCAATCGCTCCGCCGCCCTCGATTGCAACTGCACGAACCCAAGCCCGAAGAACCCGACCAGCCCGTCGTCAGCAACGCGGACCAGGTGGACCGCATTCTGGCCAAAATCAGCGAGCAGGGCGAAGCCAGCCTCACGCGCGACGAGCGGCGCATCCTGGAAGACGCCAGCCGCCGCTACCAACAGCGGCGCCGCTAGGCGCACCTCTAAAGTAGCCGGCACATTCATGTGCCGTAGTTCCGGTTGCCCGCCAATCGCGGGGCCGCTAGAATACTGTTCATCTGTCCATTTCCCCCGAAACGCGATTCCCCTGATGAAAGCCGGCCACTCCCGCCCCGTTCAAACACCGGAACCTGGCTCCGCGAACATCACCCGCCGGCGGTTGCTCGGCTCTGCCGCCAGCATGGCAGCCGCCGCGGCGGCTGCCGGTGTCTTGCCGCCGAACCTGCAGCGAGCGCTCAGCCAGTCTCCGCCGCGCGGCGGCTCGCTGCGAGACATTAAGCACGTTGTATTGCTGATGCAGGAAAACCGCTCGTTCGACCATTACTTCGGCACGTTGGCCGGCGTGCGCGGGTTCGGGGATCCGCAGGCGCTGACGCTGCCGAGCGGCAAATCGGTCTTCCATCAGCCCGACCCGGAAAGCCCCAGCGGCTACCTGCTGCCCTTTCATCTGAACACGCGCGATTCGAGCGCGCAGCGGATTCCCTCGACCAGCCACGAATCGGCCGTGCAGCACGAAGCTCGCAACGGCGGGAAGATGGATCAATGGGTGACCGCACACCGCAAGGCCGACGGCGTGAACGGCCCCTACGTGATGGGCTACTACACGCGCGACGACATTCCCTTTCAGTTCGCGCTGGCCGAGGCCTTTACCATTTGCGACGCGTATTACTGCTCGGTGCTCGGACCCACGACTCCCAACCGCTACTACTGGCAGACCGGCTGCATGTTTCCCCGCGATGAGGACGGCCGCAAACAACGTTCGCCGAACAAAACCTGGATGACATATCCCGAGCGACTGGAGCGGGCCGGCATCAGTTGGAAGTATTACCGCTACGAACAAGGCTGGAACAGCCTGGAGCAGTTCAAGCATTACCGCGAAGCAACGCCGGGCATGCCCTTGCACGACAAGGCGATGGCCTTGCGCAAGCGCGGCCATTTCGAGCAGGACGCGATCAACGACCGGTTGCCCGCCGTGAGCTGGCTCATGCCCACGATGGCTCAGTCCGAGCATCCGGACGCGATGCCCGCAGCCGGCGCGGCCTTCGTGGCCAGCGCGCTGGACGCCATCGCGGCCAACCCGGTGGTCTGGGCCAAGACGGCGTTCATTCTGGACTACGACGAGAACGACGGCCTGTTCGATCATGTGCCGCCGCCCAGTCCGCCGCCCGGCACGCCTGGCGAATTTGTCAACGGCAGGCCGATCGGGGCTGGCTTTCGCGTGCCGTGCATCATCGTTTCGCCCTGGACGGCCGGCGGCTGGGTGTGCAGCCAGCCGCTGGATCACACGTCCGTGATCCAGTTCCTGGAGAAGTTCACGGGCGTCGAGGAGCCCAACATCACCGACTGGCGCCGACAGACGTTTGGCGATCTGACCGCGGCGTTTCGTTTCGACGCCGACAAGACGAGTTTCCCGCGCCTTCCCAATGCCGCCGAATTGCTCAGTCGTGCGCGCCACGAGGTGGCCCACCTGCCCATGCCGGTGCTGCCCAGCACGGACCAAAAGCTGCCGGTCCAGGAAAAAGGAGCGCGCAAACGCATTCCGCCGGTTTAGGCTCCGCGCGTGCCCACAACCGCTCGGCCTCCGGAATTCCAGCGAGGTCTTCGTGATGAACTTCGAAAAACGCTCGCCCAAGGCTCGTGGATCGCATCTCAACCCGGCCAATCGATTCGAGGCGGTACGCGTCGAAGACGATTGGGAACATTTTGACGGCGATGCCGAGTTCCTCGCCGATGCCAGCCGGTCGCCGGTCGAGTACCTGCCCGACGCTTCGCAAACCATCGTGGCTGAAAACGACAGCCCCGACGTGCCCTTCCGCTACAGCGTCAACCCGTATCGCGGCTGCGCGCATGGATGCAGTTATTGCTATGCCCGGCCGGGTCACGAGTATCTGGGGCTAAACGCCGGCCTCGACTTCGAGACCAAGATCCTGGTCAAGCACGATGCGCCCGCGCTGCTGCGGGCGTTTCTTTCCCGACCGTCGTGGCGGCCCGAGCCAATCACGTTTTCCGGGGTCACCGACTGTTATCAACCGGCCGAGCGTGAGTTCCGGCTGACGCGCGGCTGCCTGGAAGTTGCTTGGGAGGCCCGGCAGCCGATCGGCATCATCACGAAGAATGCGCTGGTGTGCCGCGATCTCGACATTCTCGGGCCGATGGCCGCGGCCCGACTGGTACACGTCAACATCAGCGTCACGACGTTGGATGCCCAACTGGGGCGCACGATGGAGCCGCGCACCAGCACGCCGGCCGCCCGGCTGCGGGCCATGCGCGCGTTGACCGCCGCCGGCGTTCCCACGCGGGTGATGGTGGCACCCGTGATTCCCGGTTTGACCGATAGCGAAATGCCGGGGATCCTGGCGGCCGCGGCCGAAGCGGGCGCTCAAGGCGCCGGCTATGTCGTCTTGCGACTGCCGCTGACCGTGAAGCCGGTGTTTCTGGAATGGCTCGAACGCACGCATCCCGACCGCCGGCAGCGGATCGAAAACGCGATTCGTGCAGTTCGCGGCGGCGCGCTGAACTCCCCCGAATTTGGCCAGCGGATGAGCGGCAGCGGACTCCTGGCCGACCAGATCAAGCAGGTGTTTCGCACCTTCGCCAGGAAGCACGGGCTGGACGGCAAGCTGCCCGCATACGATTGCGAGTCCTTCCGCCCGCCGGCTCCGGCATCCGGCCAACTGCGGCTGTTTTGACCCTTGTTCTCGCCAGGAAACATACCGCCCTAACCGGCACCGAGGTCACGCACTAACCAGCTTTCTTTCGTGACCAAATCGAGGGCTACCGCAAGGCTCTCCGAGACACTATGACGAACGCGCTCCCAGGCATCAGCAGGGGCAGTCTTGCCGGCTAATCGGATACATCGGCAAGTGAGCTCATAAAGCTCTCCCACCGTAATATCTGGCGGCTCGTTTTGATCGGCATGTTTTTCAATAATTCTCCACGGAACCATGCCCTGAAACTCTTTTTCGAGGCGGCAATTGATGTCCATCAAGTCGAGTGAAAGTAGACCTTTGGCTTCGCTTCTTCGGTACAGCGCGGCGAGGCCTTCGTTTGGCCGGCACCGCTCAACAGCGAATCCGGGCCATTTCGGAAACTCGTTTTCGGCTGCAAGCCAATACGGAAGATATTGCGACTCCGGCTCGCCGATGATAACGCTCGTTCTATAACGAAAAACAACTCGTAGGCAGTCGCTATTCCCGATCTGACCAGAGGCAGGCCGTTCGTCAGACCACCAGAGCGCTCCCGCAAGCATGTCGTAGTGGATAACGGCATCGGGCGCTTTTGTCAGCGAATTCATCGCCCCTGCAATGGTGGAGAGCATCGCAATCAATCGGTCTTTCACGAGCGATCTCCTAGGTCGGAGGTAACTCTGGCCAAATCCGCTCGGTCCGCGGCGGCGCGCTCAACTCCCCTGAATTTGGCCAGCGGATGCGCGGCAGCGGACTCATGGCCGACCAGATCAAGCAGGTGTTTCGCACCTTCGCCAGGAAGCACGGGCTGGACGGCAAGCTGCCCGCATACGATTGCGAGTCCTTCCGCCCGCCGGCTCCGGCATCCGGCCAGTTGCGGCTGTTTTGATTGCGCTTGCTCGTCCGCTCCGCTGGGCGCGTGGCGCGGTGCGACTAGTCGCCGGTTGCGCCTTGCCAGTCGTTGCTCTGGAAGGGCGAGGCAGGCAGGCCGGCCGCGTTGACCAGGTTCGGATTGGCCGTCGCACGCCAGCCCAAGCGGACTTGCGTCGGCGCGGTCACTTCCTTGGACTGGACCTTGACACAGTCGCCATCGATGACGGCCTCGGCCGGGACGAATTTGCCATCGGCGCCCGCGATCTCGAACTCGGTCAGCGGTTTTCCGTCGCGCGATTTCAAACCGCCGTCGGCGTGGGCGAATTCGATCCGCGCCTGGTTCCCCTCGATCGTGAGCGCGCGGAACAGGGGGCCGGAATAGACGAGTTTTTTACGGCCATAGTCTTTGGCCAAAGCCCACCGCGCCAGCCGCTGGCCCACGTCACGCTTGTTGCGCGGATGAATGTCTTTGAGGTTGTCGACCAGGTCGGTCGTGACGACCATGCCCGTGCCGGGAATCTTTAAGCTGGCCGCTTGGGCTTCCCACAAGGCTGGCAACTGGCCCGGCTCGTAGCGCCCGTCCCACGGCGCGAGTTGGACGAAATAGAACGACAGGTCTTGGCCCCACACTCGGCGCCAGCCTTCGATCAGGGCACGCATCTTGTCGTAATACGCCAGACCGTTTTTCTGCATGGCATTGGTCTCGCCCTGGTACCAGATCACGCCGCGCAAGGCGAAGGGCTTGACCGGGGCGATCATGCCGTTGTACATCCCGCCGCTGTGCGTGCCGGCAATCGTCCAAGGTTCGATCGGCGAACCGCCCCACGCATCGTTGATCAAACCGACCGGCACTTTGAGTTCGTCATGGAGCCGCTGGCCGAAGTAATACAGCACGCCCGAAAAAGCCGGCACCGTGGCCGGGTCGCAGACCTTCCAACTCGCCTGGACGTCTTTGGCCGGCGCCTTCTGCTGCACCTTGGGCACGTGGAACAGGCGAATCTGCGGATGGGTGGCTGCGGCAATGGCCTCCGACGCGCCGTCGGTATTCTTGAGCTGCCACTCCATGTTCGATTGACCCGAACCGAGCCACACTTCGCCGTACAAAATATCTTCCAGCTCGATCGAATTCTTGCCCTTCACGACCAGCCGATGCGACTTGCCGTCGGCCGCGACCGGCGAGAGCTTCACCTGCCAGTTGCCCGCCGCGTCCGTGGTTGTCTCGGCGGTCTGGTCGTCCAGGCGCACGCTCACGGCCTCGCCCGGATCGGCCGAGCCCCAAATCGGCAGCGGCATGTCGCGCTGCAGCACCATGTGGCTGCCGAGCACCGCCGGCAGCTTGACCTCGGCGTGGGCGGCACTGGCGGCGGACAAGACGAGGCAGGCAGCGACGAAAACCCACGGCGTGTGGCATTTCATGGGCGGAACTCTCGCAAGGTTTGGCTGGCGGGATGTCGGAAACGGAGCTTGTGGAGCGGGGGGCCGCCCCCAGCGGGCAAAGCCGCGGCTATTCTGACAGTTCGATCGCCAAGTGCAAGCGGTCGCCAAGCCGGCTTCGGGTCCTGGTTCCGCAGCGTTTGAGCCCATTACTTGTGGGTGCTCCCGCTGGGCGGCTCTTCGCCCCGAAGGGGCCGAAAGTCGTTAGCCAGAGGCGCGAGCCCCTGGACGGCCAGCGCGGAAATACAGTCGAGCCCTGAAAGGGCGCCAGTGCTCTGTCGCCCCTTGCGGGGCTACGGAATCTATCGTCGCGCGTTCCCCCCGGGGCATTCGCCTCTGGCGAACGACTTCCGCCCCTGGCGGGCTGGCGTCCGCTGCGAAGACGCTCACACTTCTGGCTGCAGGAATCTCTTAAACCCGCTAAAAATCGCCGCGGCGGCGTGTTAGACTGTACCCACTCGGTGCAACGCCGACGGCGATTTCGTCGGGACCCGACCACCACAGATTGAGGTTCGCGCCCATGAGTTCGAAGCAGCCAGCCACACGCCGCGATTTTCTAAAGACCACCGGCGCCGCAGTCGCCGCGCCTTATATCATTACTTCGACCGCGCTGGGTAGTAGCGACCGGCCGCCGGCCAGCGATCGGATCGTCGTCGGGGGCATTGGCATCGGCAATATGGGCCGAGGCGACCAGAACGCGTTTCTCAATCGCAAGGACGTGCAATACGTGGCCGTGTGCGACGTGCGCAAAGAGGTTCGCGAAAAATCGAAGGCCAACGTCGACGGGCACTATCACAACACCGATTGCCAGGCCCATAACGACTTTCGCGATGTGCTGGCCCGCGCCGACATCGACGCCGTCCACATCGCCACGCCCGATCATTGGCATGCGATCATTACCATCGAAGCCTGCCGCCACGGCAAGGACGTCTATTGCCAGAAGCCCGAGACGCTCACCCTGCGCGAAGGCCCGCTGATGATCGCCGCGGCGCGGCGCTACGGCCGGGTCGTTTCCGGCGGCAGCCAGCGCGTGTTGGGCGACTATCGCAAATACGTCGACCCGGTCTGGGCGGGCGAGTTGGGCACGATCCGCTCGATCAACGTCAACGTCAACCCGCTGCCCAAGCTTTGCAACCTGCCGCCGGAGGCGATGGCCGAGACGATCGACTGGGAAATGTGGCTCGGGCCGGCTCCCTGGGCACCGTACAACCCGAAGCGTTGCAGCGGCAGCTTCTCGATCAACGGTTCGAGCTGGCGATCGTTCAGCGATTATTCGGGCGGCGGCATGACCGATTGGGGTGCGCATCATTTCGGCGGCGCATTGTTTACCTGCGACGTGCGTAATCTGCAACCGGAAGTCGTCACGTATCACGACAACAGCGGTACGCCGTATCTGTCGTACCACTATCCCAACGACTTGATCGTCTACCACAACCGGCCTAAGACCGAAAACCTGGCCATCGAGGGCACGCCCGGCGAAAAGCTGCCGCCCAAGCCCGTGCCCGTGTACAAGGGCGAAGGTGGCATCTACGGCGACTTCATTCAGTGCGTGAAAACGCGCGAGCGGCCGTTCCGGGACATCGAACTGGCCGTGAACACCGCGGTCGTCAGCCACCTGGGCAACATTGCGTATCGGTTGAAACGCTCGCTCAAGTGGGACGCTGCCCGGCAGGAGTTTCCTGGCGACGCCGAAGCCAATCGCCTGGTGGACCGCGCTCGTCGCCAACCCTGGCAGATCTGAGCGGCGTGGCACTCTCTCAACCGGACATTCTTTCCTCTGCAAGGACTCTCGATATGTTGGACGACGCCTTCGAAGCGCTAAAGCAATTCAACTGGGGCACGGATCTGGCGGTGGTGGCTCCGATCGACGAAGCGGTGACGGCGACGCACGGCCAGGCCGACGCCCGCCGAGATCTGGAACAGCGCCTGATCGCCGCGCTGGGCGGCAAACTCTCGCGCGACGCCCAGGACTACGTGTGCCGCAAGCTGGCGATTGTCGGCACGGCCGCCGCCGTGCCAGCCTTGGCCAGCCGGTTGAGCAAGCCGAACCACTCGCACATGGCGCGCTTCGCCCTGGAGCGGATGCCGGCCCCCGAAGCCGCTCAGGCCCTCCGCGACGCACTGCCCAAGGTGACCGGGAGTCTGAAAATCGGCGTGCTCAGCTCGATCGGCGCCCGCCGCGATAAGGCTGCCATTACGGCGATCGGCGGATTGCTCGGCGACAGCGATCCGGCGATCGCCACCGCCGCGGCCTACGCACTGGGCGCGATCGGCGGCATCGAGTCGGCCCGGGCACTCGAAACCCCTGTCAAACGGCAGGCCGGCAGCGAACCGGCCATAGTCGATGCCTTGCTGGCCTGCGCCGAGTCGCTGCTGGCCGAAAAGCGCGAGCGAGACGCCATGAATATCTATCAGTCATTGGCTTTGCCCGGCCAAGGCCGGCTGGTGCGCCTGGCAGCGACGCGCGGCATGCTGGCCTGCGCCAGCAAACAAGGTTAAAGCCCTCACGCAAAAGCCCGGCAAAAACCCCTACCGAACCAATTCACGCATTCCTGGGAGATGGCGGCATGCTGCGGAAGATTGTCGATCGTTTGATTTTCTTGCCGGTCCTGTTGGTGCTGTCGACGTTGACACTGCCGGCGCCGACGTTGTCGGCAGCCGGCCGCGACGATCTGGTGCAGATGATCGTCAAGCTGATTGCCAACCCCGACCAGGACTTCCGCGCGGCCGCGCTGGAACAAGTGCGCAGCGCCGCGCCCGGAGCGGAGTTCACAAAACGGTTCGCGGCTGAGTTGACCAGGCTGGATGCCCCGGCCCAAATCGGGCTGCTCAGCGCCCTGGCCGATCGCGGCGATGCTGCCGCCCGGCCCGCCGTGCTCGCGCTGCTCGCGTCCAGCGGCGACGAGAGCGTTCGCGCCGCGGCACTCGCGGCGCTCGGCAATCTCGGTCAGCCGGCCGATTTGCCGCTGCTCGTCAAAGCGTTGTCGGCCAAATCGGCGGCCGAGCGCGCCGCGGCCCGACAAAGCCTGACGCAAATTCGCGGCGAGGCGGTCACCAAGACGCTGGCGGCCGAATTGAAATCCGCTTCGCCCGCCGTGAAGGCCGCGTTGATCGAAGTGCTCGCCACGCGCCGCGCCAGCGAAGAATTGCCGACTTTCGTCGCGGCGACCGTCGACGACGATGCCCAAGTCCGCGGCGCGGCGATGGCCGCGCTGGGGCAGATCGGCCAGCCCGGGCAACTGACCGCCATGCTGCCGGGCGTGCTCAAAGCCCGCAAAGGGGCCGAGCGCGATGCAGCCGAAAAGAACGTCGCCCTGGTGTGTGCCCGCGTCGACAACGCGGACGAGCGGGCCGCGGCCTTGATCCAGGCACTCGACACGATCGACCCGGCCCAGCGCGATCAGTTGCTGTCGCTCGTGGGCCGCGTGGGCGGCAAAAAGCTGATTCACTTCGTGGCCTCGATCGCCACGGGCGAAGACGCCGCCCGGCGAAAACTGGCCATCGATGCCTTGAGCAAATGGCCCGACGCGAGCGTGGCCGACAAGTTGCTCGAGATCGCCAACACCGCGCACTACCCGGAGGAGCGCACGCAGGCCTTTCAAGGCTACGTCAAGATCGCGGCCACGCGTGACAAGCGTTCCGACCGCCAGCGACTGGAGCGCATGAAGCAGGCCATGAAGGCGGCCCGCACGCCCGAGGAACAATCGCTCGTGATCAATCGCGCCCGCACGGCCTACGACGTGGAGACGCTGCGGTTCGTGCTGCCCTACCTCGACCAGCCGCGATTTGCCCAGGTGGCTTGCGAAACGATCGTCGAGTTGGCCCATCATCGCGAGATTCGCGACCCGAACAAGGCCGAGTTCGACAAGGCGCTGGACAAAGTGATTCCGATTGCCAAGAACCCCGTGCTCGTCGAGCGCGCCAATCGTTACAAGCGCGGCGAGACCTGGGAACGCTCCGCCAAGCCAGCGAAATAGTGGACCGCTTCAGCGGCGCTTGGCAATGTCGATCGGGCCCTTATGCATCGCGCAGCGGGCTGTCTGGGCTCGCTTCGCTCGTCACCCCTGCACCACATTCCATCCCCGAAGCGCAGGCATGGGCCGAAGGAAACCGCCACCTCCCAACGGTCCCGGGCTGTTTGACGAGCAAGAGCGCCATCTGGAGCGGCGCATCCGTCGCCAGCGAGCGCTGTTTATCCCGCGCCTTCTGCGCGAGGCCGCAGCCACCTTCCAACTTCAAGGCACGGAACAGGAAACTGCCTATCAGATCGCGATTCGCTGGGCGAATCTGGAGACCAGCGGACATTTGCCTGGGTACAAAGAAACGTCGATCGATACGCAGTTCCTCGACCAGCTTTTCGGCGAAGGGCTCGGCTACCGGGTCAAGACCAGCAGCCCGGACACATGGGAGTTGGAACACAAGCTCGCGGTTCCGGGCGTGGGCACGGCCGATGCTGGGTTGGGCGAGTTCCCGGAATCCGGCGAGCCTACGGCCGTCGTCGAACTCAAGGGGGCGATGACCGACCTGGATCGCGACCGCTCCAACGGTCGCACTGCGGTTCAACAATGCTGGGACTATCTCAACGCGCTTCCTGGATGTCCGTGGGGAATCGTCTCCAACTTTAAGACCATTCGGCTGTACCACCGCTCGAAGGGAACGCTTGCATACGAGGAGTTCACCCTGCAGGAATTGCGGAAACGCGAGCGCTTCGATGAGTTCTATTGCCTGTTCGAGCGGGGCGGACTGCTACCGTCGCGGCTGGGCCAGCAGCCACGGGCTCTGCGACTGCTCCAACAAACGGCCGAACGCCAAAAGGAAGTCGGCGACGATCTGTACATGGCGTACCAGTGGCGGCGGCTCGAACTGATCGAGCATCTGAATCGTCACGAGGGCAAGTCCCTCGACGAAGCGATCCGCATCGCCCAAAAAATCCTCGATCGGATCATCTTCATCGCCTTCTGCGAGGACCGCGGCCTGTTGCCCGAAAAATCGCTCGAAGCCACGCAACAGGACATCAGGACCTACAGCCGGGCGAAGAACCCGGCTTGGGAAAATTTTCTCGATCTATTCACCGCCATCGACAAGGGTGCTAAAGGCAAGCGGGAGATTACCGCCTTCAACGGCGGCCTGTTCACGGACGACCCCGAAATCAACGCCTTGGAGTTGGCCAGCGAGAAGTGGACGAACGCCTTTGTCGGGTTCGGCAGATATGACTTTTCGGAGGAGGTCAACGTCGAAGTGCTGGGGCACTTGTTCGAACGGTCCATCACCGAACTCGAAAAGCTCCGGGTCGGCGGCCTGTTCGCGCTGCACGCGAACCTCGCGGACGTCGCCGGCAACGGCGGGGCCGCGACCACGCCGCGCAAGGGCAAGCAGGCAAAAGCGGCCGCGAACGAATCGCCGCTCTCGAAAATGCCCAAAAGTGCCCAGCGCAAACGTTTCGGCATCTATTACACGCCGCCGGCGTTTACGGGGCTGATCGTCGAACGCACGAT
>DATCFX010001459.1:0-14752 GCA_036509275.1 Pirellulales bacterium
CGGCGAGCACCACGGCCACGGCCGCCGGCATCGTGATTCAATCCTCGGTCCAGTCGCGGCCGATGCTCGTCGGCGGCACCAACAGCTCACCGGTGGCGGGCATCAATCTCACGAGCGCCGAACTGGCGCAGATCTTCACGACTTCCAGCGGCACGGTCACGATCGGCGACGGCCAGCAGACCGGCAACATCACGTTCTCCACCGCCACGCCCGCCACCACGGCCGGGGCTTCGGTCAATGTGATCGAATCGTCTACTGGCGGCGGTGCGATTATTCTCGACGACGACTCGGGGGCCGGAACTGGACTCAGCGATAACGCTGGTTACTTGAGCCTGTCGCCCGGTACCGGCGGCGTGCAGACGACCTTGTGTGCCACAGGCACGCCAATAGTGGCCGATGGGATTACCATCAGTGGTGCACTGAACGTAACGCTCGGCTTAGCTCCGACCGCCGGGATGCAGCTCACGCTCATCAATAACACGGCCACGACCGGAGACGTGATCAATGGGACGTTCAGCAATCTCTCACAGGGAGGAACCTACACGGCGAGTTACCTCGGGACATCTTACACCTTCCAGGCTAATTATGATGGCGGCGATGGCAATGATCTCATGCTGACGCTCATGCAGGACTCCGGGCCCACCGTCGTCGGCGCGTTTGTCAGCGGCTCGGCCTGGAACGCCTCGTATCTGAGCCTGCTGGCTGCGGCCGGCTTGGGCAACTCGGGGCTGGGCTTCGAATTGGCCAGCGGCGCCAATCAATTGACGACCATGCTGCCCTGGACCAACGTCACGCAGATTTCCATCGCCTTCAGCGAGCCGGTCACTCTCAGCCAGGCGAGCCTGACGCTTTACAACTCGGCCAATATGCCGATCAGCGTTTCCAGCTACAGCTACAACAGCTCGACCTACGTTGCCACCTGGCAGTTCTCTGCGCCGCTGGCCGCCGACAAGTACGTGATGAACCTGGCCGCCAACTCCGTCAGCGACGCGGCCGGCACCGCGCTGGACGGCGCGTGGACCACCGGCGTCAGCACGTTCGCGGCCGGCTCGGGCGACGGCACGCCGGGCGGCGATTTCAACTTCTACTTCAACGTGGTGCCGGGCGACGCCAACAACAGCGGCACCGTCACCAACGGCGACGTGCTGGACTCGAAGCTGCAAGTCGGCGCGGTGAGCAATTCGAGCAACTACCGCGACGACGTCAACGCCTCGAACAACGTCACCAACGGCGACGTATTGCTCGAGAAGCTGCAAGTCGGCAGCAACATCAACAGCTTCCCGACTCCGCAATTGCCGCCGCAATCCGTGCCCGCCGCCGCGCCCAGTGACGCGACACCCAGCGCCGCAACACCGGACAATGTGCTGTCCAGCCCTGCCGCGCTAGCCACGGTAGGCAGCGGTGATTCGTCGGGCAGCTCCGTGGTCGTGATCTCGCCGGCCGCCGCATTCGTTGTACCGACGCTCGCGCCGGCGGCCGTTATGGCGTCGGTTGCCGGCAAGGGATTGAGCCTGGCCAGCGGCTCGTCCGGCGACACGTCGGCGGCCAGTGACCCCGACAAGGCCGACGACGCAGTACTCGCGGCTCAACCGGCTCTGGCGGCAATTGGATCGTCGATTATGCTTTCTTCCGCCTCGTCGACGCCGATGGCAACTGCATCCGCGCCCATTTCGCCGCTGGTTTCAACCACCTTGACGATGGTATTGCCGGTAATCTCGGTGAGCTTTCCGGCCGAGCCTGCACCGGCCGACGCTGTATCGGCCGTCTCGCCTGTGGCCGACGTGCTATTCCAGTCGTTGGCGGAGACGTCTGCTCCGGCCGCGCCAGCGCTTGACCCCAGCGACGCCTTGGCGCTGGCGCTCGCTCACTTCGACCGAACTTCTTCCCAGGTCGCATTCACGCCCCTCGACGACGTGGCCGACAACGTTGCGCCCACTTCGCTGCCGGCCCACCTCACCGCCGCAGCCTGGACTCCCGCCACCCCGCTGGCCCTGGACGAAGTCTTCTCCGACGGCTCAGCCATTGCGGCCGACGAGTTCTCGGCCGTCGACTCCGCGTTGACTGCCGGGACCACCAAGCTGGCAATGATCGTCTCGGAGCGATGGCTCTAGCCTCCAGCCTAAGCCGCAATCGCCGACCATCGACGCGGCGCGGATTGCCCTGGCGTGAGCCCGCACGCGGAGGAGCTTGCGCGCAGCGGGCACATCGACCGGCGCCTGCCGGCAACGGGCTGTTGTCCGCGACCGACGGCAATTGCATTGGGCGCGGCTAATTTGCGGCTGACGATGTGGCCGAGTATTCTTACGTTATAGACTTGCTACCGAAGGGGCCGACGGAAAAGCTTCGAAAGATGTCGATCTGGATCAAGCGCACGAACTCTTGGCGAAGTCCCTGATGCAACCGCGATGCACGGCATTCTGGTGGTCGAAGCCGAATTCGGCAGCGAGGCGATGAACGCCGCGCTGGCCAAGAGCGATTTCAGGAAAAGTGCTTGGGGCCAAACGCCGCGCGGCCATCTCGCGCTGCAGAATCATCATAGCGTAGTGCTCTTTCATAACGTCAAGATCCGCGTGCTGCCGGCGGCCGGTTCGAATTAAGGATCGACCGAAAAATAAGGTTCATTTTTCCCGGCCCCTCACCCGGCCCTCTCCCGCAAGGGGAAAGGGGGTCGCGGAGAAGTTATTTTTCGGTCGATCCTAACGCTGAAAAACTCGACGCCTGCTGGTGGAACGTCCGTTCTCTTTTGCGAGTGAAGCCATGCCATTGAAGCCCGATCGTCGTTCGTTTCTGAATCATGCCGCGGTCGCCACGGGCGGCCTGCTGGCGGCGCAGTGTCTGCCGGAGCGTGAGGCGGCCTTTGCCGCCGAATCGGCGGACAAGCTGAATTGCGTCGTGATTGGCTGCGGCGGACGCGGCGCGACGCACATTGCCACCGCAGCCGGCCAGAACCTGGTGGCCTTGGTGGATGCCGACGAACAGCGATTGGATCGGGCTCGCGCGTTGGCCAAGAGCAAGCACGCCGATCCCGATCAAATCCAGGTGTTCACCGACTACCGTGCGATGTTCGACAAGCTCGCCAAGCAGATCGACGCGGTCTTCATCGCCACGCCGAACCATCAGCACGCGCTGCCGGCCATGATCGCGATGCAACTGGGCAAGGGCGTGTATTGCGAAAAGCCGCTCTGCCACACGATCGCCGAGGCACGCACGCTCGCGGCGATGGCTGCCCGCTACAAAGTGGCGACGCAAATGGGCAACCAGGGCCATTGCCAAGAGGGGTATCGCCGGCTGTGCGAATACGTTTGGGCCGGCACGGTCGGACCGATCACCGAAACCCACAGTTGGACGAACCGAGCGAACGGCGGCATCGGGCCGAGGCCTGCTCCCTTGCCGGTGCCCGCAGGACTGAACTGGGAATCCTGGATCGGGCCGGCTCCCTTCCGCGATTACCATCTCGATTTGCACCCGCACCAGTGGCACGGGTGGTACGACTTCGGCAACGGCTCGCTGGGAAACATGGGCTGCCATGTGTTGGACGGCGTGTACTGGTCGCTCAAGCTCGAACATCCCAGCCAGGTCGAAGTCGAGCAGATGTTTGGCGGCAGCGACCAGCGTTATCCCACCGGCACGCGCATCCGCTGGGATTTTCCGGCCCGCGGCGCGATGCCGGCCGTCAAGGCTTATTGGTACGACGGCCGCATCGGCAAAGGCGATACCGGGGACGCGAACATCGCTGTTGCCAAAGGCCCGCGAGGAACTTCCAACCTGCCGCCGCTGCTGGCGGAATTGAAGAAAAAGTATCCCGACGAAAAGTTCGACTCCAGCGGCACCTTGTACGTTGGCGAGAAGGGGATCCTCTACACCGGCACCTACGGCAGCAACATGCGCATCGTGCCCCACCAGCAGATGCTGGAAACCCCCGAACCGGCCAAGACGCTTCCCCGCCCGTCCTCAGTGGCGGACGATTTCCTTGCCGCCGTGCGGGAGGGAAGAACGGATACCGCTTCGGCCTTTGATTACTCGGCCCGGCTCACCGAGTTCACCTTGCTGGGCAATCTGGCCCAGCACGCCGGCGCGGGCCAGCCGGTCGAGTGGGACGGCCCGAACATGAAAGTCACGAACCTGGCAAACCTGAATCAGTGGGTCAAACAGGATTACCGCGCGGGCTGGCAGGCTTGATGCGCACAAAGCCGGCGGACATGAAACGACTGAGGATAATCGCACGATGAAAACAGTCTGGCTCGGGATGGCAATTTTGTCGTGGACTTGTGCGAACGCCTCGGCCGCCGCGCTGCCCAACATCGTGCTGCTCATGGGAGATGACCACGGCTGGGAGGAGACCGGTTACAACGGTCATCCGTATGTGAAGACTCCAGTGCTCGACGAGATGGCCGCGACCGGCTTGCGGTTCGACCATTTTTATTCCGCACATCCCAGTTGCTCGCCCACGCGGGGCAGCTTCCTGACCGGCCGCCATCCGAACCGCTACGGCACCTTCGCGCCGGGTTGGTCGCTGCGTCCGCAGGAGATCACCCTTGCGCAGATCGCGGGCAAGGCGGGTTATCGCTGCGGCCATTTCGGCAAATGGCACGTCGGCGCGGTCAAAGCCGGCTCGCCCGTCAACCCGGGCGCGATGGGGTTCGACGAGTGGCTCTCGCACGACAATTTCTTCGAGCTCAATCCCTCGCTCTCGCGCAACGGCGGGCCGCCGCAGGTTTTTCCCGGCGAAAGTTCCGAGGTCATCATCCGCGAGGCCATGCGCTTCATCGATCGCGCCCGTGGCGACGGCCAGCCGTTCTTGACCGTCATTTGGTTTGGCTCTCCGCACGAGCCGTACAGCGGCCTGCCGGCCGATTTGGCGCTGTACGACGATCTGCCCGCCAAATATGCCGATAAGAAATCGCATCTCACGTCCAACGAAACCGGGCGGCCGGTGACGCGTCCCAAGGGCGATGTCCTGCGCGAGCGCTACGCCGAGATCACGGCCATGGATCGCGCCATCGGCACGTTGCGAAAACATCTGGCATCGCAAGGCCTGCGGCAGGACACGTTGCTGTTCTACTGCGGCGACAACGGCACTTCGGCCGACGCGGCGCTCGGCTTCCCGAATCGCGGAGTGAAAGGACAGGTCTACGAAGGCGGCATCCGCGTCCCCGGACTGATTGAATGGCCCGCGCGCATTCCCCAGCCGCGCACCACTCAGTTCCGCGCGTGTACCAGCGACTTGCTGCCGACGCTGTGCGCGATTGTCGGTCAACCGCTGCCCGATCGTCCGCTCGATGGCGTGGATTTGACCGGGGTGTTTAGCGGCACGCTGGCCCAGCGTCCCAGCCCGCTCTGCTTTTGGGAGTACGACACCCGGCGACTGCTGCATTCGCATCCCGAGCCCTGGATCGATCCCGAGCTGCAACGGGGCACGACGCCGCTGGTGAAGCTGATGGGCGGCAAGGCGACGCGAGATTTTACCAACTATCACCAGCCGGCCATTACGGCAGACGACTACCTCGGCCAACGCGCCGTGATCGACGGCAATTTCAAGCTGGTCATTCACGACCAGCCGGGCGGCGCGGCCCGGCGCGAGCTGTTCGATCTCGAGGCTGATCCGGCGGAAAAGTCGAACCTACTCGAGCAGCAACCGGCGCTGGCCGAGAAACTTCAGGCCCGACTCACCGAGTGGCAGCAATCGGTCCTGCACAGCCTCAGCGGCGCGGATTACCACAACTGAGCCGTGGCGCGCAGCGGCCATTCGATTGTGCCGGCGGCGATCGCCTAGCGGCGGATCACGACTTTGGAGCCGATCGAGAGGATGTCGAAAACATCGTCGACGTCGGTGGGGCTCAAGCGGATGCAGCCGCGGGATTCGGCGCGGCCGATGCTCGCCGGATCGTTGGTGCCGTGGATGCCGATCTGATTGCCCAGGTCGATCCAGCGCTCGCCCAGCGGATTGGCCGGATCGTCGGCGGCCACGGGCGGCGGGCCGGGATAAGCCGGGTTGGTCACTTTGTTTTTGACGACAAACTCGCCCTCGGGCGTGCTGTGGTCGTGCCCGATGCCGACTTTGAACCGGCCGGCATAGCGGCCGCGCAGCATCAGCGTGAGCTCGTAGCTGGTGAGATTGACGGAAGCGTCGAACGGTCCGCGCAGCACTTTGATCTGATCGCCGGGCCGCAGGTAGCGGCTGTCGGGAACGCCGTTGATCTTGGCCAGCAACTGCCAGGGCACGTCGTAGCGTTCGGCAATCCGTTCGAGCGTATCGCCGGGCTGCACGGTGTAAGCGGGCTCCAGCAGGTGCTGCCGCGAATAAACCACCGTGCCGGCCAATTGATCCAACAGGTCGGTGAGCTGCTGTTGATCGGTCTGCGGCAAGCGTGGGTTGCCATACCATTCCGACATGGCCAGCAGCGAATCGGCCAGACGGTTCTGATCCAACAAAGCCTGCGTGGTTTGTATGGCGCTGAGGAACTCGGAGTGGGTGTCGGGTTCGGCCGGTGGCACCGTGTCGATGCCGCCCGGATTCAACCTGGCCAGGGGTGCCGCGGCGTCGGCGGCATTCTGGGGCGCGCCCAGCGCGGGCATGCCCTGCGAGGCGGCCGAATTGGAGCCGGGACCGCCCGGCGGTCCGATCGTGGGCGCGTTGAACGGCGGAGCGGCGCTGGGGCCCGTGTTGGCATTCGACGCGAGCGAAACATCGGTCGGAGACGAGCCGATCGTGGCGGCAGGCTGACTGGCGGACGCAGCGGCTAATGTGGCCGGAGCTGGAGCGGGCGCCGCAGCGGGCAGCCCAGGACCGCCGCCGGCAGACGCCGGCGCGTGGGCGCCGGTCAGCGCCTCGGGCATTTCGACCTGGGGCCCTTTTTCCCAATCGGCTGCCGCGCCGGCCGGTGGATCGTTGGGAGGTCGGCCGGTGAGCGTGACATAGGCGCCGTAACCAACGGCCCCCAGGACGATCATTACGCACAAGGTTTTCAGCGAGCTCACGTCATTCTCCTTGACGCCGCCGGCCCGGACTGCTCCCGAGCACTCGGTCCAGCGCAATCGGCGTTGCGACGGATGGGATCGAACCAACGGTGCGCTGCTCGAAACCGGCCTGCCGTCTGCCGACGATTTTCTAATCGCGCCGGATCATAAGAAAATTGCAATTCCGCTGCTATGCCAGCCTGAAAAGATGCGCGCCGCGGAGGCAAACTGCGCGCCGCGCGAACTCAAGCCGCCGCCTGGGCCGGCGATCCAAGCACGTGCGCGGCCACGGCGTGGAGCAGCGAATCGCAGACTGCCAGCAGCGAAATTCCCTGCTGTCGGGCAGCGCTGGCAGTTTCGATTGCCCGCCGCCCGCTGCCGATGAGAATCACGGCGCAGCCGGCCGCCGCGCCGCACTGGAGATCGCTGAGCGAGTCGCCGACGAGCACCGAGCGGCTGAAATCAAGGCCGGGATGTTCGCGCCGGGCCTGCTCGAGCATGCCGCTGGCCGGCTTGCGGCACGCGCATTGACCGCGATCGTGCGGGCAGTGGTAGATCGCAGCCAATCGCCCGCCATAGCAGGCCAACTCGTGGCCCATGCGCTCGTGAATCTCGGCCAGGCGGGCCGGGTCGAGCCGGCCGCGAGCGATGCCGCGCTGGTTGGTGACCACGATCACGCGCCGCCCGGCGGCCGTGAGCAGTCCGAGGGCCGCAGCCGCGCCGGGCAGCAGGCGGAACTCGTCCCAGCTTTTGACGTAGTCGCCTTCGGCCGCCTTGGCGTTGATCACGCCGTCGCGATCGAGGAACACGGTCTCGAACGTCATGCGGCGCCGGCCGTGACGCATTGCCGCACGAGCTTGTGTGTCGTCATCTCGGAAATGTGGTCGAGCGTGTCCTGGCCGAACTTGCGGCTCACCATGTCGAGGTAGCTCGGCGCGCGGAAATACTTCTGAAACGCCTCGTCGCGGAAGCCGAGCACTTCGGCCGCACCGATGTATTTCGTCGGCAGCGGCGTGCTATCGACGGAATGCTGCGAATAGCCCGACCACTTGGCCGGCAAAGCCCAATTCTGGGCCAGGGCCATGTTGTAGAGCGGCGAGCCGGGATAAGCCATCGCCGAATAGAAATTGGCAAATTCGCAATTCAGATCGAGCGCCATGTCCAGCGTCTGCTGCATCGTGTCGTGGTCGTCTTCGGGCAAGCCGAAGATATAGTTGCCGATGACGTGGATGCCCGCTTCCTGAGTCTTGCGGATCGTGTCGTAAACTTCGTCCTCGTCGAAGCGCTTGTCGATGTTTTCCTGCACGCGACTATTGGCGGCTTCGATGCCGAACGCCAGCCAATTGAAGCCGGCCGCTTTGAGCTTCTCGAGCATGCCGTCCTTGACGGTGTCGACGCGGGCGTAGGCCCAAAAGTTGAAATCGTAGCCGCGGTCGATGACGAGATCGCAGATGCCGAGGATATGCTTGCGGTTGAGCACGAACATTTCGTCGGCGATCTTGATGTTGCGCACGCCGCGGGCGGCCAGGTAGTCGAGTTCGGCGCCGACGCGCTCGGTGCTCCAGTAGCGATAGCTGTTGGTCGATTCCTTCAGGCCCAGTTCCTTTTCGCCGCTCTTGAACGGGGCCTGGATGCAGCAGAAGCTGCAATGGTAGGGGCAGCCCAGCGTGGTGTAGATGGCCGCGTAGGGCTGCCGCTTCAGATCTTCGAAACAGTGCCAGTTGTGGGCCCGATATTTTTCCATCGGCAGCAAGTCCCAGGCGATGCCGGGCATCTGGTCGTCGACGTCCTTGACCAGCGGAGCGCTGGGGTTGGAGACGACGCGGCCGTCCTGGCGGTACCAGAGGCCGCGGACTTTCGCCAACTCAGGCCGCTTCGAGGCCTTCAACGCGCTGGTCAACTCGACGATGGTGTGCAGCCCCTCGCCGGCGGCCACGTAATCGGTCGATTCGTCTTCCAGGGTTCGCTGCGGCAAGGCCGCGACGTGTCCGCCGACCATCAGCACGGGCTGGCTGGGATCGGCCTGCTTGATGGCGGTACACGTGGCGCCGGAGGCCGGCATGATTTGGGTCGAGGCCGAGGGCTGGTGGCCGTAGACCACGACGACGGCCAGCACGGGAGCCAGATCCGTGACGCGCTGGGCGACCTGTTCGGGAGTCAGCTCGTCGGCTTCGGCATCGACGATTTCGGCCGAGAGCCCCTGCTTGCGGACGAACGTGGCCATCAAACCGGCCCAGACCGGATTTTCGATGGCGGCCAGGCTGCTGCCCAATCCCTGGTAAACCTGGGTGCGGCTACGGGGATTGATCAGCACCACGTCCAATTGCTTGCTGCTCATTGTGCGGCTCTCCTTGCCAGGCGATGGGGTCCGAGGGGTCGGTTCGGCGAGCCGAGCCGGTTCTTATGCGGAGCAAATCCGCAGCCACAACCGAGGTGCCGCTCGGCTCGCGGCACCTACGGGGCGTGCGGATCGAGTTTTTAAGCGACTTTGCGGCTGGTTTTGCCGGCTAACGAATTGAGCATCGAGCAAAGCTCGACAATTTTTTCGCGTTCGAGCGTGGGGTAATTTCCAATGTAAAATCCGTAGAAGTGTACGTGATCCGTCTGCGGATAGTGGCGCCAGGCGTCGCCCAGCAGTTTGCGCAGATAGGGCTGGCGCAGTTGGTTGCCGCCGCCGGAAGTGCCGCGGCGGAACTCGACGCCATGCTCGCGCAGGGCATGCATCACCGTCTCGCAAAACGCCGCATCGGCGTGCTTGAGCACCAGCGTGAAGGCGTAGTTGCAGCTCCCCTCGGTGACAAAGTCGGTCCGGTACAGGTCGGAATCCAGCAGCGACAGAAACAGCCGCAGGTTCGCGCCGCGAATGCGATTGTTGGCATCCAGCCGCTTGAGCTGCGAACGGCCCATGACCGCGTTGATTTCGGTGCTGCGGACGTTGAAGGCCGGAAAGGCGAAGATAAAGTCGGGATTCAGATCGGGGTGCGCGTCGTAATACTTCTGCTTCACCTCGGGCGACGAGGCTTCGCGCACCATGCCGTGCGAGCGGAGCATGCGCACGGTTTCGTAAATTTGCGGATCGTTGGTGCAGACCATGCCGCCTTCGATCGTGCTCAGGTGATGGGCATAGTAGAACGAAAAGTTCGACATCAGACCCAGCGAGCCCAGCCGGCGGCCGTTGAGGGTTGCGCCGTGCGACTCGCACACGTCCTCGATCAGCGGAATTTTCCGCGCGGCCAGTTCGTCCAATAGCCGCTGACTGAGGGCGTTGTAGCCCAGGATGTGCGTGAGAAACACGGCCTTGGTCCGCGGCGTAATCTTTCGCAGGATTTCGTCTTCGTCCATGCCGAGCGTGCGCGGATTGATATCGGCAAACACGGGCGTCATGCCGCACTGCAGGACGCTGGCCACATCCGACACCCAGGTAAGCGGCGGCACGATGACTTCGCCCTGCCCGTGCAACTCGCGCAGGGCCGTGATGGTCAGCAGGTTGGCCGAGGCGCCGGAATTGACGAACACGCTGTGCTTGACGCCCACCCAGTCCGACCATTCCTGCTCGAAAGCCCGCACCTGCTTGCTCTGAGTCAGGATCGGGTCGTCTTGTTGGAGAAACGCGATCACGGCGTCGAGATCTTCGCGCGTGATGTTGTTTTTCATCAGCGGCCAATCGAGCGACTTGCTCGTGGCTGGGGAAAGCGTTTGCGGCATGGTGTCCTCGGGAAACCTACGAAGTCGGTGGCACGAAGTTAGGAACGGTCCTGATGAAAACGGGCCTGGTTAGAACGGGCCCTTGAACTCGATGGCTTTCAGATCGTCGCGCTCCTCCGGCAGCCAGTCCATCTTGCGCCCCTGCACCAGGTCGTAACAGGCGGCGGCGATGCGGCGGGCGTCGGGATAAAAGGCCGATTCGAGCCCCGGCGTCGTGGGACACGTGACCGGGGCGAAGCCCAGCCGCTGAATCCGCACGTTGGGCGAGCCTTGCAGTCGCTCGATTACTTGGGCCACGATCTCGGCGCTGGCGCCGCACGTGGTCCAGCCGTTATCGACCACGCACAGATGCCCCGTTTTGCGGGCCGACTCGACAATCGTGTCGATATCCAGCGGCGCGAGCCAGATCGGATCGATGACCTCGGCCTGCACGCCGCGCTCTTTCAGATAATGATGCGCCCGCAGGCACTCGAGCTGCATGTACGAGATGCCGACCAGCGTGACATGCTTGCCGGGGGCCGTGATGCGGGCCTTGCCGGGAGCGACCGTGTAAGGCGCGGCCGGCACCGGACCCTTCTGGAAATGCAGAATGCGGTGCTCGACGTACATCACCGGGTTGTCGTCGCGGATGGCCTCGATCAGGCAGCCCTTGGCGTCGTAGGGCGTGGTGGGGGCCACGACCTTGAGGCCGGGAATGTGCATGAAGAACGAGTGCAGACCCTGCGAGTGCTGGGCGCCTTGGCCCCAGCTCTTGCCGATCATCGAGCGCACGACCAGCGGCACTTTGACCTGGCCGCCGTACATATAGCTGCTCTTGGCGGCCACGTTCACCAATTGGTTCATGGACAACATCAGGAAGTCCATGCGAATGTGTACGTGGATCGGCCGCAGTCCGGCCATGGCCGCGCCAATGGCCACGCCCGTCATGCTGTCTTCCGACAGCGGAGTGCCGAAGACGCGCTCGGCGCCGTATTTTTCGAGCAGACCCTTGGTCGTGCCCTGGATGCACTTCGGATCGTCGACGTCCAGGCCGAAGATGATCACCGCGGGGTCGCGCTCCATCTCCTGGTCCGTGGCTTCGCGCACGGCGTCGACGTATGACAACGTGCGCGTCGCGCCGCCGGCGGGGTGGGCGGCGTGCGCGGCCGAAGTCTGTCGGTCGAGGCAAATGGTTTCTTGCATCTCACGCTACCTTTTTCAACAGGGGGGCCGGGACCTGGTTATGGAACACGTCGGTGTACAATTCCGACTCGTCCGGGAACGGGCTGGCATCGGCGAAGGCAAACGCCTCCTGGACTTCGGCTTCGACGGCCGCTTCGATCTGGGCGCGTTTGGCCGGCGCGAGCAATTTGGCGATCCGCACCACCTGGTCATTGTCGACCCAGGGCTGGAGATCTTGCTTGGTGCGATAGCCGAGGTGAAAGTCTTCGTTGGGACCGACGTGCTCGCGCCAGCGCGACGTGCGGCACTCGAAGAAGAACGGCCCGGTGGCCGTGCCGCCGCGCAGCGCCTTGACGGCCGTCGACACGTGCTCGTGCAGCGCCAGGCAGTCGTTGTTTTCGACAAGCTGGGCGGACATGCCGAAGCTCTTGGCCCGCTCGTGGATTTTCGCCACGCCTTGGCGCAGCGTCTGATGCGTGTGAATGGCGTAGCCGTTGTTCTCGCAAACGAACAGCACCGGCAGTTTTTTCAGCACGGCGAAGTTGAGGCTTTCGTAAAACACGCCCTCTTCGCTGGCCCCGTCGCCGAAGAAGCTGGCCACCACGCCCCGGCTGCCGCGGAGCTTCATGGCGTAGGCACAGCCGACGGCGTTGGCGATCGTCGTGCCGACCACGGCCGAAGTGCCCATCACGCCGGCCGCGGTGTCGATCAGGTGCATCGAGCCGCCTTTGCCCTTCGTGCAGCCGCTGGCCTTGCCGTACATTTCGGCCACCATAGCCTTGAGGTTGCCCCCCTTGGCCAGGTACATGGCATGACCGCGGTACGTGCCGAAGACCACGTCATCCGGCTCGAGCGTCTGGCACACCGCCACGGACACGGCTTCCTGGCCGATCGACAGGTGGACGGGGCTCTTGATCTTGTCGGTCGGGTAGTTGCGAGCCAGCTCTTCTTCCACCCGGCGGATACGGTAGAGCGATTTATAAAACTGCTCGTGCATAGCTGGCACTCTCGAGGTTTTCATGGGTCAGGAACCATCCGTACGTCTGTTCGAGCGCTGCGCGGAAGGGGGTCGTCGGCTGCCAGCCGAGCTTGGCCAGCGCCGAGGATTCGAGCGCCTTGAGCGGCATGCCGTCCGGCTTGCTCGCATCGAACCGCAACTCGCCTTCGTAGCCGACGACGTCGCGTACCATTTCGGCCAGTTCGCGAATCGACACGTCGCAGCCGCCGCCTAGATTGATCGGCGCCGCCTCGTCGTAATGCCGCATGACGAACAGGCAGGCATCGGCCAGATCGTCGGCAAATACAAATTCGCGCCGGGCCTGGCCCGTGCCCCACAACTCGACGTGCGGCGCTTGCTCGACTTTCGCGTCGTGCATTTTTCGCAGCATCGAGGGGATGACGTGCGCGTCGCGGGCGTCGAAATGGTCGGCCAGTCCGAAAGCATTGGCCGGAATGGCCGCGATCATCCGCGCGCCGTATTGCCCGCGATAAGCCTCGCAGAGTTTCATGCCGGCCAGCTTGGCCGTGGCATACGCCTCGTTCGTGGGCTCGAACGGTCCGGTCACCAGCGACTCGACGCGCATCGGCTGCGGAGCGAGCTTGGGATACGTACAACTGCTGGCCACATACAATAGCTTGGCCGCCCCGTGCCGGTAGGCGCTGTCGATCACGTGGCAGGCGACCAGCAGGTTGTCGAGCATCAGCTCGGCCGGAAATTTCTGATTGCCGGCAATGCCGGCCGATTTGCCGGCGGCCAGGAACACATATTCCGGCCGGTGCTCGGCAAAAAACCGGTCGACGGCCCGGGCGTCGCGCAGATCGGGTTGCTCGTCGCCCAGCCCGATCAGCCGGTTGTAGCCGCCATCGCCCAAGCGCCGGGCGATCGCTTCGCCGATCAGGGTGTCGGCACCGGCGACGAACACGGTCGAACTGGTATCGATCTTGAGTGTTGGATCAGGCTGCACGGAGCTTCTCGAGTTCGCAGAATTCGTTGATGTGTTGGCCGGCGCGCGTCTGTTCTTCGGCGGAATAATCGGTTTCCGGCTCGAAAAAGATGATCTGGCTGCCAGAAAATTCGAACTTGAACGGCACATGGATCAGTTTGGTCAGTGCCGCGGCCACGGCCCCGCGTAAGTCGGGCGGGACAAACAGCAGCATGAACCCGCCGCCGCCGGCGCCGGTGAGCTTGCCGCCCAAAGCGCCGGCCTTCATGGCCTGGTCCATCAAGCCGTCGACCTGCGGATTCGAGACCTTGCCGCTCAAGCTGCGCTTGGCTTGCCAGGCTTCGTGCAGCAGATGGCCGAACTCCATCAGGTCGCTGCCGCTGTTGAGAATGTTGATGCCTTCGTCCACCAGGTCCTTCATCAGCCGCAATTGCCGCCGGCGGAGGTCGATATTGGTGATGTAGGTTTCCGCGATGTCCGAGGCCGTGCGCTTGATGCCGGTGTAGAACAGCATCAAGTGGTCGTTGAGGTGCGTGATGCGCTCGTGCGATACGGTGAGCGGCCGGGCGATGATCTCGCCGTGCGGGGTGAAACGCACGTGCCGCACGCCGCCGTAAGCGGCCATCACCTGGTCTTGCGAGCCGACCGATTCTTTCAGCCGGTCTTGCTCGATCGAGATGCTTTCGTTGGCCAGTTGGCGCTTGCTCGGCATCTGCCCTTTGAGCGCGTACATGGCGTTGAGCAGGCCCACGGTGAAGGCGGAACTCGAGCCCATGCCGCTACGGGCCGGCAGATCGCCGTCGTGATGGATTTCCAGGCCGCGATCGATCGACAGGAACTTGAGGACTTCGCGCACCGAGGGGTGCGAAATATCGTCGACCGATTTGCAGTTCTCGATCTTCGAATACACCAGCCGCGTGCGGTGCTCGAAAAACGGGGGCAAGTAGCGGCAGCTCAGATAGCAGTATTTGTCGATGGCCGCGGCC
>DATCFX010001460.1:0-2008 GCA_036509275.1 Pirellulales bacterium
GGTGGCGGCTGATCGCTGGCCGGGGGAGGAACGGCCGCCTGGCCTGTAGACGGTGCGTTTGCCGACGGTGCGTTTGCTGGCGGCGCCGCGACTGGCGGTGTCACGGTGGAGGCGCCCGGCAGCGGCGGCTGCAACAGCGGAGGCGGTGGTGGCACAAGCAATGGGACAGCCGGAGCCGAGGCGGCCTTCGCCTGAGCAGCGACTGCCGGCGGCGCGGGAAGGCTCGGAGTCGCCGTGCCGGCCGGCGGAGAGCTGTTTGCCGGCGGCGCCAGGCTCGGACCTGCCGGTTGTTTTGATCCGATCGGCGCAGTTGGCACGGTCTGTGTAGTTGGCAAGGGCGCCACGGGCCCCGGCACTGGCGGAATCGTGGGGCTGGAGGCGGGCGGCTGGACCGGCTCTTGGATGGCTTGCGCTGCGGCTTGGGCGAGGGCTTTGAGCACTTGGCCCAAGGTTCCGCGCTTGGGCGGCGTGCTCGTGCCCGCGGCAGGTTGGGTGCTGGGCGTCGGTGGTGGCGGAGCCGCGGGGCCGGGAGCCGCTTCGCCCGGGTTCGGTGCGGGGGGCGGAGTCGGTTCAGCCGGACCGGGCGGCTGTGGCTGGGCCCGCTCTTGCTGGCGCTCGCGGCGGCGCTCGGAAAAGCGTTTCAGCAACTCGCCGGCGGCGATTCCCAGGTCGGTCAGCGCAGAAGACTCACCGTCGGGCGCGGACAAGATGCCGCTGGCTTTCAGAGCTTCGGGCAGCCGGGCGGCGGCGTCCGGCAGGATCGTGCCATTGAGTACGGCCATCAAGCCCTGCTTGAGGTCGGGACGCGTGCCCCAATCGAATTCGGGATGTTTGAGCGTGCCCTTGATCGGCAAGCGCAGGATGCGGCCGTTGAGCGCTCGCACCACGGGCAAGTTGGCCAGGGTCGAGTCGGGCAATTGCAGTTGCACCTCGGCCACCAGGTCGAGCGACTCGTCGAAGCCCACGTAACCGGACGTCCGGACGTGCAATTCCGGCGTGCCGAACTCCAGCCCGCTGTGGTGGACGCGCTGTTTGGCAACTTCGAATTTGACGGCCGACTCGCGGGCCAGCGTCACCTCGCGGGGCACTTTGAGCGACGGCAGCAGCTTGTTAATCAGCGGCACAACCCGATCGAACCACGCCCCGGCGCCGATGTTCACCGTGTGCAGCGTGAGCACGCCTTGGAGCTGCGCATCGCGGGGGCGATCGAAGGGCACACTGCCGCCGGCCAGGCTAAGCGAGAAATTGCCGTCGCTGGTCGTCGCGCCCGCCAGCACCGGCGCGATGAACTTCAGCACGTCCTCGCACATCCCGGTCGACAGTTCGGCGTGGTCGACCACCGTCTTCGGGTCGACCTGGAAATGGGCTTCGTGTGTTTCGGTGAGCCAGGCCGGCAGCAGTTCGATGCCCAACTTCATTCCGCCCAGGCTCCAGCGATGCGTGGACCCGGCCAACTGCCAGGTAAAAGCCGCGCGGTCCACCGCCACGTGCATGGCCTCCTGCCGCCAGCGGGCCGGCACGCGGCGGTTCGGATCGGGCCGAAACGTGGCGGCAAAGTTCGAGCCGTGCGCGGTGAGAATCAGATACGCGTGCGGTTGGTCGATCGTCACGTGGCCGATATCCGCCGGATGCGAAATCAACTGCCAGAGCGGTTGTTCGAGCGTGATCGAACCGATCGAAATCACCGGCTCGTCGTCGGGCGAATGAATCTGGAAGCCCGAAATGCGCGGCGGCGAAAACCAGCCGAAGTCGAGCCGGTCGGCCGTCACCGTGCCGTGAACGTCGGCGAATAGCCGCGGCAAGACTCGGCGGCTAACGGCGGGGATGGAAACCACGTAGGGAGCCGCGGCGACGAGCACCACGAGCACCAGAACGGCTAGCAGGACGGCCCGTCGAATGCGGCGCGGCAGAGATTTACGCGGCTGGACTGCGGTCGTCATGATTCCCTCCCGGTACACACGTTGGGATCGACCGAAAAATAACTTCCGTTTTTCCCGGCCCCTCACCC
>DATCFX010001461.1:0-2520 GCA_036509275.1 Pirellulales bacterium
CCACGTCGCCGGCTGCCGCTGCCGGCAGCAACTCGCGCATCGGTTGCTTCCGTGCGGTCCGTTCCCATTTTCGGGGGGCCGTCGCGGTAAAGGCCAGCAGTGCTGCCAATACCAACAAAAACGGCCATGTCGGACTATCCTGCCTGGCGCGCCTCATACGTTTTCCTTCGACAGGAGCCGGGCGAAACTGTGGCTCTCCGTGCAAGCCACCGTGCTATCAGTCGGCCGCACGCCTGCATGAAATCGACGCTGGCGCCAAAAAGTCCGCCGATACTAGCCATTTAGTGCTAGTGAGGGAGATTCGCGGCGACGGTCGCACGCGGAATACCCACAGTGCCGCTTGTGACGGGGCACGTCGGCGGCCTCCCCATCATAAAGCCGCGACCGGGAGGGCTTTGCTTCAGGAAGCTGAAGTCGCGGCAAGGAGTTCAGAGCTCAGGAATCAGAGGTCAGAGACGAGGGGGTCCGGATTCCAAGGACGACTCGGACGGGCTACCGCGCACACACCACCCGAAAACCCGTGAGGTAGGAGCGGTTCGCGGGCGAGACGAGACTGCGGGAGGCGGAGCGACAGTACACGGGATCGTTGCGCCACCCGCCGCCCCGTAGCACGCGGAAGGACCCGGCGGGCGGACCTTGCGGATCATCCACTGGCGAAGCCGCATAGTAATCCTCCGCGTACCAATCAGAGCACCACTCGAAAGTGTTCCCGTGCATGTCGTACAACCCAAACGCGTTGGGCCGGAAGCGGCCCACGGGGGACGTGAACGCGTATCCGTCGCTGGCGCTGGTTGTGAACGCGGCGTTGAATTTCGCCTTGGCCGAGCCGTCGGCCACGTTGCCCACGCGTACGAGCCCCTCGGGGTCATCACCGTTGAAGAACCGGCTCGTCGTTCCGGCCCGGCAGGCATACTCCCATTCGGCCTCGGTCGGCAGGCGATGCCGCCGCCCGTCCTGGCGGCTGAGCCAGCCGCAGTAGGCCACCGCATCGTTCCAACTGACGTTGACCACCGGTGATTGGTCGCTTTGGTCGACGCCCCAGGAACGCCAATTGAATTCGGCCGATTGCTTGAACACGTCCCCGGTCACGCCCCCGCCCCCCTTGCCGTCGTTTTCGGCCTCCGTCTTGTAATCGGTCGCTGTGACGAACTGGGCGAACTGCGCCTTGGTCACTTCGTACACGCCCATGTAGAAGGGCCGCGCGATCCGGACGCGGTGCTTCGGCCGCTCGTCGTTGCACTGAAAGGAGTCCGAGAAGCCGAAGCCGGCGACTTTTAGTTCGGCAGCCGATTCGTCGCCGCCCATCATGAACTCGCCCGCCGGGATCAGCACCAGCTTCATCCCGATCGAGTTGGTAGTCACGTCGCCTGGCTGCGGGCCAGCCGGCGTTTCCACACGGGCGCGCTCGAAGCGGCAAATCTCGAACGGGCCGTCGATGCGGCCTTCCAGCGCCGGCGTCTGGAGGCTGTTCCAGTGGTTGCGGACGTATTTTTTCGTCTCCAGGCTGGCGTAATCGTAGAGACTGGAGAGCGTGACCAGCCCCCGGCCGTTGTCCGCCTTGCCGTGCAGGCCCTCGAGGATAAAGTGCATGAACACGCCGTGCTGCAACTTTTCCTTGTCTTCCCTGGCATACTGGTTGGCCCCGCAACTGTTGAGGATCATCACCCCTTTCGGCGGCGGCTCGGGCTGGAACAGATCCAGGCCCCGCGCCGGCGCGGCACGCAGGCCCGGCGGACGCGGGTCGCCATGCCGGCAGGCATCGACAAACAGCAGCTTGAGCGCGGCCGGGCATTTTTCCAGCCGCTCGTAAATCCAATCGACCGCGATCATCGTCTCCGGCTCCTCCACGCGCGCCCCGGTGGGACACAGGTAGCTCTTGCCGTCGATCGCCACGCCGTGGCCGCTGAAGCCGACGATCAGCAGGTCGTCGGCTTCAGGCATGCTCAGCAGCAGCTCCAATTGCCGCACGATGTTTTCGCGAAACGGCAAGTACCTGGGCTGCGTCGCCCGGTCCACCAGCAGCACCACCTGGTCGGCCGGGAAGCCCAGCTCGCGCAGCACCTTGGCAAACGCCCGCTCATCGTTGCCGGCGCAGCTCAGGTCGGTCAGCTCGCTGTAGTCGTCGACGCCCACGAGCAAGGCGAACTTCGTCGGCTCGCGCGCGGCGAGATTACCGGGATTGAAGAAGACCACGGCCAGCACCGCCGAGGCAACCGCCCATTGTGTCGCGACTGGACTGCGCTGCCCCATGACGAATCGCCTGCGCGCGGGGGGTGGGTTGGCACGAACCCCAAGCATAACGCCGGCCCGGGCGCGGTGGCAAATTTTCCGGCGGAGAATCAATACCAAGCCGCAGCCGGTGGCCGCCGAGCCGCGACCACCGGTCGCGGCTTTATGAAGTCGCGGCAACGAGCGCTGGCTTGATGACGTTGGCGGCCGGCTCGAGCATGGGAATGCCCGAGCCGTCGCGTTGGCCGCTTCCTTTTTGGATCGCAAAGCGAAAGAGCACGCCTGTCCGCT
>DATCFX010001462.1:0-3311 GCA_036509275.1 Pirellulales bacterium
ATGGCCCAACTGGCATACGTGCTGAACTTATTGCCGCGGGCAAAATCGAACTTCTCGACGGCGCGGATCAGCGACATGTTGCCGTCGCTGACCAGTTCGAAAAAGTTGTCCACCGGGCCGACGTGCCGCTTGGCAATCGAGACGACCAGCCGCAGATTGGAGCGGATAATCTGGTTCTTGGTGGCCACGGCCTCTTCGTACAGCCGTTCGATCTCGTCCATCACGCTACTTTTCGCATGCGCCGCCTCGAGCCCCTCGCGGAGTTTGGCAGCCTTGAACTTCAAGTAGTTGAACTTGCGGAAGTAGTGGACCTCCTGCTCGCGCGTCAGCAGCGGCACTTCGTAGAGGCTGGCCAGGTATGGCGGCAGCCCGGCGGGCAGCCGCGTTTTCTTGGCCGCGGGGCCTTCGGGCAGCGGCCCCAGGATCGCCTTGTCGGCACCGGCCTTGGGGAACAGTTCGTTGGGCATATAATCCAGCGGCAACTCCATCGTCCGCACGGCTCGCATCTCGTTGATGATGCGATAAACACTCGTCCGCGTGCGCCCATGGCGCTTGGCCAGCGCGTCGACCGAGACCCCGCGGCGATAGAGTTGGTAGATCTTTTTCTTGACCGGCTCCGACAGCGGTCCCGCGTGCTCGGGAAACACGGCCAGGTCCGGGTGTTCGTGGTCGAATGCCTTGAGCGTATAACGCACCGTTTCGATGCTCCGCCCGGTGTACTCGGCCAGTCGCCGGGTAACTTCGGCGGCCGAGGCACCGGCGCGCGCCAAGCGGCGGGCGCGGTAGATGATTTTTTCGCGTTCTTCCTCGCTGAGCTGACTGAAACGCGTGCCGCGGTGGACGCGATCTTCGTTGCCTGCCACGAAGCGGTCGATCGAACTCTGCAGGAATCCCACCCGCTTGCGGCCGTCGAATACGAACCGCCGGCTCACGAGCCCCTGCTGCCGCCAGCGCGAAACGGTCTTGGTCGAGACCTTGAACAGCTTGCTCAATTCCTCGACGGTCAACACGCGCTCGCCCGCGCTCTCGACCGGCAAATCAGCACTATCGGAAACGTCTTCCACAAACAGCCGCAGGTCGTGCAACGCCTCATCGCCCGAAAGCTTGAGGTGCGGGTACGACTCGGGCCGAAAGTCGGTGATCCGAAAGCACAGATACTCGTAGGTGTAGGTCTGCCCGGGATCGATTTCGGCCAGCAACTTCTCGGCCCGGTTCACCTGGTCGAGCTTTTTGTCGCGCGGTGCAAACCGCACTTGCTGATCGCGAAGCTGCCGCAGGACGGGATTCTGATAATCGGTGTGCATTGAAGTTCCCCTTCGGCCCAACCACCCCTAACCTCCTTGCGCTTACGCGCCGCGGTGGCAGCCGGTGCTCTCCGTAGCGGCCTGCAAAAGGGCCACTGCGAATTTATCGTGCGACGGTCGGTCCAACCAGTCCCGCGTCAGACCTTGACACCGTCGGATCCAAATCTACCAGCGATGTGGTAACAGTCGGATGCAAATAGCTCGCCATACGTGATGTGTTGCAATTGTCCTACGCAGCAGAGTGTCCGAAGTTCTTAGGAATTGCGTTTTTCATGCCCGAATAGCCCGTTGAATGCACTATGTAAGTCTTTCATGAAACTGCACTTGCGATTCATTTCCTGCCGTCTTTCCGGCGTCTCCGGGCACGCCCCCCGAATGGCATTTGACGCTGTCCGGTGCTAGCAGGCAATCCCATTCTGCGACAGCGCCGTCCCAAATTGGGGAACCGCTACAAGCGTAAAGTCGCGCTCAACTTATACGTTCGCAGCAGCCGATTTAGCGATGGCGGACCAGGTGTCCAAGCGTCACTTGGTCCGCGAGATATTTATCTTTCCGCTTTTCGAAAACGCCGCAATTAGGCAGCTCTATGGCCTGTCCAAAAACTCTCTTACGCCTGCTGCAAGCCTTTGTGCTGGTTCAGTTTGGCATTACCGCTCCAATTCTGATGGCCGACGAGCCAGGCTTGCTTCGCAGCAGCCTCGAGCCCGGCGCGATGACCCACATCGACGTGTTGCTCGAGGTGGGCGGTGACCTCAAACTCACCGAAGCGGGCAAAATCAAGTCATTGAAAATGAGCGTCGTCGGCAAACTAGCCTATGACGAAAAGCGCCTGCCCACCCAGACGGACAGCGCCGGAGCTCGCGCGGTTCGCCATTACACGGCGGCCGAAGCCACGATCAAAGTCGAAAAGGGGATGCTCAAGCCGCATTTGCGGGCCGATCGCCATCTCGTCGCCGCTCTGGAAGAGAAGACGCAACTGGAGCTGTTTAGTCCACAAGGGCCGCTGACGCGCGAGGAACTGGACCTGATCGACGTGCCGGCCAACAGCTTGCTACTCGACCGGCTGCTGCCGGCCGAGCCGGTCAAAGTCGGCGATCATTGGCGCCACGACGATCCGTTGCTCACGCTGCTGCTGGGCCTGGATGCGATTAGCGCCAGCGACGTTCACAGCGAACTGAAGGAAATGGACGCGACCGCCGCTCGAATGGAACTCTCCGGCAACGTGCAGGGAGCCATCGGCGGCGTATCCACCGAGCTGGAACTGAAAGGTCGCTACAAATTCAATCGCGCGCAGGGCACGGTCACCTGGGTCGCGCTGTTGATCGAAGAAAAAAGATCGATCGGCCACGTCGGCCCCGGGGCCGACGTCGTGGCCAAGCTCCAAATGACGGTAACCCCCACCACCGGCGTGCCCGAACTGGCCGACGAGGCGCTGGCGAATCTGGCGCTCGAGGGCAAGCCAGAACAAGCGGTGCTCGAGTACCGCTCGCCCGGCGGCCGCTGGAGCATGCAGCACGACCGTCGTTGGCACGTGATGACCGACAAGGCCGACTCGATGGCCATGCGACTGATCGAGCGTGGCGACCTGCTGGCCCAGTGCAATGTCTCGCAACTGCCGCAGGCCGAGCCTGGCAAGCAGCCCAGCCTGGCCCGCTTCCAGGAAGACGTGCAACGGGCCCTGGACAAGGACTTCAAGCGCTTCCTGCATGCCTCCGAAACGCGCAACTCGCTGGGCTACAGCATTTATCGCGTTGTGGCCGAAGGCGTCGTTTCAGATCTGGCCATCGAGTGGGTCTACTACCTGGTGGCCGATTCGCATGGCCAGCAGGTGGTCTACGCCTTCACCATCGAACCCGCGCTGAGCGGCCGGCTTGCCGATGCCGATTTGGCCATCGTCGAGTCGCTGGTCTTCAAGGATCCGATCGACACGGCGGCCGAGCCGAAGATCGCCCGCTAGCAGCCCTGTAGCGGAAGCCGTGCGGTTTCCGAGAGCCTGTAGCGGAAGTC
>DATCFX010001463.1:0-8659 GCA_036509275.1 Pirellulales bacterium
CGAAGAACAAGTCGGGCTGCAAGTAAATCTGCCCGTCGGTGATCGAGATCACGTTCGTGGGAATATAGGCCGACACCTCGCCTTCGAGCGTTTCGATGATCGGCAGCGACGTGAGCGATCCGCCGCCCAGCTCGGCGCTCAGCTTTGCCGAACGCTCCAGCAGTCGGCTGTGGGCGTAGAACACGTCGCCCGGATATGCCTCGCGGCCCGGCGGACGCCGCATCAGCAGCGACAACTGCCGGTAAGCGGCCGCCTGCTTCGACAAGTCGTCGTAGACGATCAGCGCGTGCTGGCCGTTGTACATAAAGTATTCGGCCATCGCCGTGCCGGCATACGGCGCCACGTATTGCAGCGGGGCCGGGTCGCTGGCGCCAGCCACGATAACGGTGGTGTAGTCCATCGCCCCGTATTTTCGCAGGGCTTCGATCACGCCGGCCACGGTCGATTCCTTTTGCCCCACCGCGACGTAGAAGCACTTCACGCCGCCGCCGCGCTGATTGATGATGGCGTCGATGCCGATGGCCGTCTTGCCGGTCTTGCGATCGCCGATGATCAGCTCGCGCTGCCCGCGGCCGATGGGCGTCATGGCGTCGACGGCTTTCAGCCCCGTTTGCAGCGGCTCGCGCACCGGCTGCCGCTGGGCCACGCCCGGGGCCATGAACTCCACCGGGCGGCGGTCGCCGGTGATGATCGCTCCCTTGCCGTCCAGCGGGTTGCCCAGCGGATCGACGACGCGGCCGATCAGGGCGTCGCCCACCGGCACGCTCAGCAGCAGGCCCGTGCTCTTGACCTCGTCACCTTCCCGGATGCCCAGGAAGTCGCCGAGGATGATGACGCCGACCGAGTGCTCTTCCAGGTTGAAGGCCAGGCCGTTGACACCGCCGGGAAATTCGACCATTTCGCCGGCCATCACGCCGCTGAGGCCGTAGACGCGCGCAATGCCGTCGCCGACCTCCAGCACGCGCCCGACTTCGCGGACGTCGACTTGCGACTGGTAGTGCTCAATCTCAGCTTGTAGTACCGAGGCGATCTCGCCGGCGTTGAATTTCATGAACGCTCCTGTTGATCATCTGTTCCCGTACGCGGGCCAATCGCGTGGCCACCGAGCCGTCGAGCACCGTGTCTCCCACCCGCAGCACCAGCCCGCCGATCATGCCCGGATCGACCACCTGCTTCAGTTCCGGCTGGGCGCCGAGCATCTGTTTGAGTTGTTCGGCGATGCGGCCGCTGAGCTGCTCGTCGAGCGGAGCGGCCGTGCGGACTTCGACCCGCACGCGGCCCTGCATTTCGCTGTACAAGCGGCGCGCCTGGCGGGCGATTTGCCGCAGGATATTCAGTCGCCCGTGCGCGGCGACAACGTGCAACAAATTGAGCAGCACGGCCGAGGCCTGGTCTTTGAAGGCCCGATCGAGCAGCCGCCCTTTTTCCTCGGCCGAAACCAGGGCCGACGACAACACCGCATCCAACTGCGGCAGCTTGTCCAGCACGTCGGCCACGAGCGAATCCAGTTCGTCGAGCACGGCCGCCGTTTGGTTTACCGCTCCGGCCGCTCCCAGCAAGGCACGCGCATAGATAATCGCCACGCCGGCCGCGCCGATATCGGCGTAGCTATCCAGCGAACCGGCATTGGCGTGGTCGTGTTGCATCGCGTGAAAAAACCTCGTAGCCCGCGGTGGAATCCGCGGCTCAATTTCTCAAGTGGGACGATTGCGCAAAACTGGCCAGTGCACCCTCGATCAGCGAGCGGTGATCGGCCGCGTCGAGCTTGGCCCCCAGGATCTTGCCGGCCAGGCCCACCGCCTGGTCGGCCGACATTTCGGACAACTCGATCAGGGCCTGGTCCTTGGCCGTTTCGATCTCGCGCTTGGCCCGTTGCATTTCGGCCTGGGCTTCGCCCCGGGCTTCGGCCAGCAGCGTCTGGCCGGCCTGCTCGGCCTGCCGACGGGCCTGCTCGAGAATGGCCCGGACTTCGTCCTGCGCCGCGGTAAGTTTTGCCTCGTACTGGGCCAGCAGCTTCTTGCCCTCTTCGTGCGTCTGCTCGGCCAGGGTAATGTGCTCGGCGATGGTCCGCTCGCGCAGGTCCAGCGCCGCGGCAATCGGCCCCCAGGCAAACTTCTTGAGCACAATCAGCAACAGCAGAAAAATAATCAGCGTGCTGAGCGCCAGGGTCAAGTCCACGGCCAGCGGGTCGGGTCGCCCGGCGGCATGCTCCGCATGACCACCGCTGGCGGCCTGTTCGTGTCCGCCGGTCGCGTGCTCCTGGGCGCGCAAGGGCGCTGCAAACATCAGCATCGCCGCCAGCGATGCCGCCGTCAGCGATGCCGCCCACGTGCGTGGTCCACTCATGCGAATGCTCCGCCTGGTTGGTTGGCCCTGGCTTGTTGCCCGCTGGGCCGCGAGCTGGTTTATTGATTGAACGCCATGCAAACGATCAAGGCGAAGAACGTGGCACCTTCGATCAGTGCCGCGGAAATAATCATGGCCGTTTGGATGCTGCCGGCCACTTCCGGCTGGCGGGCCATGCTCTCAACGGCGCTGGAGCCGATGCGGCCAATGCCGGCCGCGGCGCCCAACATCACCAGACCGGCGCCTAAGGCACCGCCCAGATAGATGCTGAAGCCATTCTGGCTCATGCTGCCCGCAGCGGGGGCCCTAGCGGCGGCGGCGGCGTCAGCGGGCGGTTGCTGGGCAAATGCCGGGGCGGCAATCAGCAACACCACACAGCAAATCGCGGCGATCTTCACGAGTCGGTTCACGATGGCGTACTCCTGTAGGCTGAAATAATAGGGATGAAATCAATTCGCTTGGGTCCGGTTCGTTGGGCGACGTGTCCACATCAATGCGGGTGGACAGCCATGCCGATGAACAAGGCCGACAAAAAAGTGAAAATATAAGCCTGAATAAAGGCCACCAACAGTTCGAGCAGGCTCAAGAGCGTGGCACCGACGATGCTGGCGGGGGCCACGCCCCACCAGGCCAGACTGCTATAGCTGGCGGCAATGAACGTGATGATGACGACCAGCACCAGGTGACCGGCCATGATATTAGCCAACAACCGCACGGCCAGCACGAAGTGCCGAATCAAGAGGCCCACCAGCTCGAGCACGAAGATCATCGGCTTGAGAAAAATACCCAGCGCCGGCGGCACGTCCATGTGTGGCACTTGCGCCAGCCAGAAGTGTACCGGCCCCAGCTTGGCCATGCCCGCGCCCACCACGGTCCCGAAAGTGATGAGCGCTAGTGCGGCCGTAGTGCCGAACGCGGCCGTGGCCGAACCGGCCCAGGGCACAAGGCCCAACAGGTTGCAGATCAGCACGAAGAAAAACATGGTCCACAGAAAGGGCAGAAACCGATCGGCGTCGTGCTTGCCGATGGCGGGCCGGGCCACGTCGTCGCGAATATAGACCAGCATGAATTCGAACATATTCCAGAAGCGGCCACGCGGCGGCCGGTTGCTGGAGATGAGCTGGGCCACGCGGATAAAGATCGCGGCCATCAGCACTGCCGCCACCAGTTCCAGCACCATGAACTTGGTAATCGCAAAATTCACCGGCTGGAAGACGCCGATTTTCGCGCTCGGCTGCTCGATCTTGAACGGTTGCGGAATATGCACCTTGCCGGTGTGAGACACGGCGCGCGGTACGTCGAAGTATTCAGCATCCTGAATATGCTGAAACAAGTGCGAGGCGTCGAAGTGATTGTGCTCAGCTTCTGCCATGTTGGCACCCTAGCCGGCTCGATCCGGCGCGCGGTCGCTGGTCGCCGCCCGCCTGGGCCGCGATCAGCACGGTCTCCAAGGCCAAGGCTGGCAGATAAAACGCGATTAAATACAGCAGCAAGTCGGCCTCGGCCAACCGCGGCTGACTCAAATACAACGCGGCGGCGGCCGACAGCGGCAAGGCCGTCCGCAATAGCATGCCGCCAGCCAAGGCATACAACACCTGATCAGGCCGCGAAAACCTGGCGAAGACGGCCAAAGCCACCAGCGCACCGGCCAGCGACAAACCGCCAGCCACGGCTTCGGCCAGCAGGCCGGCCGATCCCGAGCGATGCCAAGCCAGCGGCGCCATGGCCAGCCCCAGGACGAGCATCAGAGCCACCAGGAGCAAGGCCCGCCGGGGGCCGTTCAATTGCACGATCTTCCGCCACATACGGTATGACTGCGATTTCGACGATTCTTAAGGCTGCTACTTCTTTTCCCGTTTGGAATCGGCCGCGGAGAGCTTCGCGACCAACCTTGTCAACTGCCAGCCCGCGGCGAGCATTCCCACCGCAAAGCCAATTAAGAGCAACAGCGGCTTGGTGCCAAAGCGCCCATCCAGCCAATACCCGATCAGCCCTGGAATCACCAATTCCATCCCGATGCTGATGATCATCGAGGCCATGCCGATGCCTACGGCCATCGGCGAACGGTCGTCGGCCGGCCCCGTCATTTCAGGCCCCGCTACTTACTTGGTACAGGCCCCCATTGGTTGAACTTAGCGCGATGCCCGGTGGGTAGCGCGGGGGTTCGTTGCGTCAAACGGTCGCCGGCGCCTGCATCAAGACGGCCGAAGCGCCGCAAGTTGCGCGGATACGTTTTGCGCGGCCCAAAGTGTTAAGATGGGTTAATGTATCGATGCTCAAACAGGGTGTCAATGAACGGGGGACAAGAATTCGTGTTTTTTTTCACAATGTCCATTTCTTTGAAATAAGCCAAAGCGCAGCATACCGTTGCGCCGCAGGCATCCGCCTCGTTGGCGGCCACTTACGATCACGCAAAATGGGTCGCGCGTGCTGCCCGGATCGGGTCGGCAAAACTCTCCTGGTTACGCACGGTAAATCGTCTGCTAGCATGCGATTTCGATCGACAGGCGGTGAATTTCTCGTTGCGTTGGCTGCCTGGGCCAGTTAAACTCGACTTCGCACTACTCCGATCCAATTCGCCGGTTTGGGCATCCGGCACCTACCCATTGGAAGGGGAAACGGCGAGCTTTCGACGTCGACGGCTTCAACATTCCAGCGCCTGCTTGGCATGTTGGGTCGACAGCAGCGTCTTCGACCGGCAACCGCGCGGAAAACTCCGGCGCTCCGGTCGCTACCTGCAAACGTCAAAGGCCCCTGGCGGGAAGCAGTTCCGCCGTGCCGGATGCATCGCGGCGGGTCACGCCCGCGGGGGGTGTATCGAGTTGCTGCGGCCGGGATAGCCGTAGCAGCACGTTGTCTCGTCATGGACGATCTCAAAAGTTACGGCGGGTTGCCATGCGCACGCACGTGCATCGGCTCTGGCTGCGGAGATAGTCGACTCATGACTGCTGACGCCCTCAAAAATTGCAGTTGCAAACATTTGGCAGAGCTGGCTCGTAAACAGGGAGTCCAGGGGTGGCATGCCATGCGAAAGGATCAACTCGTGCGAGCACTTGTACGCAGCCAAAAAAAGCCGGCCGTGGCCGCGCGCAAAAGCGCCGTGCATCGCCCGGCAGCTTCTGCCAAATCAATTGCCAGCAAGTCGAGCGCCAGCAAATCGACCGCCAGTAGTGCGCGATCGAACCGCTTGACACGCAAGCCGGCCGCTCAAGCGGCGCCGACGAAAGCGCCCGCTGCCAGATTGCCCGCTGCCAAGGCTCGACCCGCGCTCGCCAAAGCGGCGGGCGGTAGTGTGAAAGCGGCTCCCGTCGGCGTTAAAGCGGCGCTCGCCAGCGTGAGCAAAGTGGCGACCTCCAATGGCCACGCGCCGATCGCCAACGGCAAACCGCCGATCGCCAACGGCAAACCGGTCTCCTCCAGCAACGGCAACGGCAAGGCCATGCACCTCAACGGCAATGGCAGCGTCAAAGCAGCGCCGACCAATGGCAAAATGCTGCCGACCAATGGCAAGCCGGCCGTTCCACAGGCCAAGGCACCGCTGCCGGTCAAGTTGCCGCCGGTCAAGCCGGTGATCGCCAAGCCGGCCAAGGATTCGCCCGTCGCCAAACGCTTGCAGCGGATCAAGGCCAAGCATGAAGACTCGATGGACCTCTCGCGCTCGGGAGATGATTGCCCGGGCGAAGGCAAGGACCGGCTGATTGTGATGGTCCGCGACTCGTATTGGCTGCACGCCTATTGGGAACTGTCGCGGCAGGGCGTCGAGCGGGCTCGAGCGGCGCTCGGCCAGCAGTGGCACGCCACGCGGCCGATCTTGCGGCTGTTGCAGGTTTCCAGCAACGGCACCGCCACAGCAGCGGAGTCGCAGGTGCGGGATATCGAAATCCACGGCGGCGTGAACAACTGGTACGTCGACGTGCAGGATCCACCCAAGAGTTACCGCATGGAGATTGGCTACCGCTCGGCGGGCGGCAAGTTTTTCGTGCTCGCGCGCAGCAACGTGGTCAGCACGCCGCGGCCGGGCTCGAAGGATGCGATCGACGAGAACTGGTCGGCGGTAGCCGAAGACTACGACAAGATTTACGCCCTCAGCGGCGGCTATTCGCCCGACGGCGCCAGCGTGGAACTGCAAGAGTTGTTCGAGGAGCGGCTGCGCCGGCCGATGGGCTCGCCGATGGTCACGCATTACGCCACGCCGGTCGATGGACTGGTGAACCGCAAGCGCGAGTTCTCGTTCGAGTTGGACGCCGAGTTGATCGTCTACGGCGTCACCGAGCCCAATGCGCATGTCACGCTGCAAGGCGATCCGGTCAAGCTGCGGCCCGACGGCACGTTTACCGTGCGTTTCAGCCTGCCCAATTGCCGGCAGGTGATTCCGGCCGTGGCCTGCAGCGCCGACGGCGTCGAGCAGCGGACCGTGGTGCTGGCCGTGGAGCGCAACACGAAGATCATGGAACCGTTGATCCGCGACGCCAACGACTAAGGATCTTGGCCTGCGCCGGTGCCCGCGGCGATTGTTCGGGGAACGTAACGAAGCTCGACGAGTGAGTGCGTGGCACGCGACATTTCCGGCATCTTGGAAGGCTGGGAGTTCGACCCCGACCAATTGTCCGTCCGCATCATCAAGGGCGGCGACGGGCGTGAAAAGATCCAGATGCGCCTGGAACTCGGCCTGTTGCAGATGGAGATGGACGGCCGGCCCGACGGGCTGCGGCCCGAGGGGCTGGAAAGCTGGCTCGACGTCTATCGTCAGCGTCAGCGGGCGCACCAGGAAGCCCAGCCGGACGCGGCCCCCTATCAACTCGAAGCGGCCGATTGCCAATTCCTGTTGCGCGAAGGGATTCAGTATTACCATCGCTACCTGAGCTTCTGGCACTTGAAGCGTTACGAGTTGTGCGCACGCGACACCAACCGCAATTTGCGGCTGTTCAAGTTCGTTCGCGACTATGCCCGTCGCGAGCAGGACAAGCGGCAGTTCGACCAGTGGCGACCCTACGTCATCATGATGCACACCCGGGCCGTGGCCACGCCCTTGGTGGAAATGTCGGATTACGAAGCGGCGGCCAAGGCGATCGAGGCGGGCATCGGGGGCATTCGGCTGTTCCTCGAAGAATACCAGCAGACCGAGCACGCCGATCAATGCCCGGAGCTGACGCACTTGGTGCGCTGGCGTGACGAATTGCTGGCCCAAGCGCCTCCCCGGCCGGTCGAGCCGCCCGACCTCGTGACGCAGTTGCGCGAGCAATTGGCCAAGGCCATCGAAGACGAGCGCTTCGAAGACGCGGCCCGGCTCCGCGACGAAATTCGCCGCCAGCAGCAATCGCCCTTCCAAGGCCCCACCGACGAAAAACTATAGCGCGGTGGTTTTCCACAAAGCCGCGACCGCTGATCGCGGTCATTGGCCTTAGTCTTAGGAGCGACCGAAAAATAACTTCTCCGCAACCCCTCTCCCCTTGTGGGAGAGGGCAGGGTGAGGGGCCGGGAAAAACGGAAGTTATTTTTCGGGCGATCCTTACTCGCGTTGTCATCACGCCGCGCTGCTTCCGTGGCCACCAGGCCGCCCATTCTCGCTTGCCCGGGCTGGGGGCCGGTGATACCATTGTCGTGGCCTTCGGGGCTGGGGAGTTCGCTCTTTGGCACCGGCGGCTGATTTCCTCTGCCATGTTCGTGCTGAGACGTACATTTTTTGGGGAGCCGATAAGAAAGTCCGCTGGGTGCCGATATTAGACTCTGGCCGCGTGTATAGCCGCCGCCCGTTGGCCCGCAAGGGTTTTTCGGAACCAGCGGCGGATCACACAACCCGGGGTCCAGGCGCCCCCATGTTGGAATGCGGGCTCTCAAAAACCGCGTCGCCACGGCATTGCGGTGGAGGAATTTTTTTCTGCTCGCCCGCTCGATCCTGTCGAGCGAGCAGAAGTATCGGGGTGCGAGCGCGTGCGACTGACGCACGCCGGCACCCCCTTTTTTTTGTGAACAGCCCATGCCGCTTGACTCCGCTTTGGCCGCCCGTCGCGATCGGCTGCTGCAAACGTTGGCCGGCTACGGCAGTTGCGCCGTAGCCATGTCGGCCGGCGTCGACAGCACGGTGGTGGCCAAGGCCGCCCAACTGGCGCTGGGCGAGCGGGCCGTGGCGATCACCGGCCGCAGCGCCAGCCTGGCCGCGGGCGAACTGGAAGAGGCCGAGCGCCTGGCCCGTTTGATCGGCATTCGCCACCAGGTGATCGAGACCGGCGAATTCGAGCAGGACGCCTATCGCCGCAACGAGCCGGACCGCTGCTTCCACTGCAAGACCGAACTGTACACGCAAATGGAAGGT
>DATCFX010001464.1:0-3973 GCA_036509275.1 Pirellulales bacterium
AACGAAATGCCCGACCTGCCGGTGTACGGCCACGAGCCGCGGGTCAAGTCGAAGAATCTGCGCGGACCGTGGCAGGAAGTGCAACTCTCGGTACACGCGTGGGACGAAGTCGATCGGCCGAACTTCTGGAAGTTTCTCGAGGCCTCGGTGCGGGGCTTCGAAAAGTTCACCGAGCGCGTGCAGCAAAGCCCCGAAGACATCATGCCCTGGAAGGTGCTGGGGCAGAAATGGCATCTCTCGCGCAAGGGCTTTCCGCCGGGCAAGAAGGTCTATTGGGAGACCGAAGTGCTCGAGGACCTGTGCGAGCTGCTGTCCGAGACCGCGCCGCAGGGGCAGTTCTTGTGGAACAATCAGCAAGTGGTTCACTTGTGCCTCAACGGCCCCGGCGAACCTTGGGCCACGATCTACACCAAGCGGCCGGCGGCCTTGGACCTGGTGCTGACCGGCCCGAAGAATCAGTTCGCCCTGGGCCGCGTCGCCCAGCTCGGGTACGACCGCGAAGTGCAAACCGATCGCCCCGACAAGGACGTGGTAAAGCTCAAATTCCTGGCGGCCGACGAAGTCGGCCGGCAGGAACTGGCGGAGTTTTTACGTGAACATCTGGAAGCAGTAAAAAGGAAGTGATGATTGATGAGTGCAGATTGATGAATGAAAAGCCAATGCCCGCCCACTCATCACTCTGCACTCATCACTCATCAATCAGCCATGCCCGACTCCCTCCTCCCTCCCCGATTCTTGTTTCGCTTTTCCGCGCTCTGCCGGCAGCGCACGCCGATTTGGTCGGCCGAGGGGGCGGAGCTTGACGAGCGTTATCGCTTGCCCGATTTTGGCCAGTTGGATGGCGTGGCGCCGCTGGGCGACGTGCGCATGGCCTGGAGCGAGGAAGGCTTGGCTTTGGCCGTCGAAGTCCGCGGCAAGCGGCAGCCGCCGTGGTGCCGCGAAAGCCGGCCCGACGACAGCGACGGCGTGCGCGTCTGGATCGACACGCGCGACACGCACAATATCCATCGCGCCAGCCGCTTCTGCCATCAGTTCATTTTCATGCCCGGCGGCACCGGCCGCGGGCTGGACGAACCGGTGGCCGAGCAGTTGTTGATCAATCGGGCCAAGGAAAACGCCAAACCGGTGCGGCCCGGTGTGCTGCAAGTCCGCCGTCAAAAACGCACCGACGGCTACCAGATCGAGGCCGTGATTCCCGCGGCCGCGCTCACCGGTTTCGAGCCGCACGACAATCCGCGGCTGGGCTTGATGTATGCGATCGTCGATCGCGAGTTGGGCACGCGCACCTGGAGTTGCCCGGCCGAGATGCCTTACGCCGAGGATCCGAGCCTTTGGGGCACATTGGAGCTAGAACATGCAGAGCGTGCCCAGCAACGTCCGCAGTCTGCTCGCGATGACCGCGCAGCCGACGACTGAAAGCGCCTCAGCTTCGATCACGCGCCGGAATTCGTGAGCTCAGCGGGCGCCGCCGTTTCGGAACCACTTCTCCACCGCTTCGACCACGCGCTCAGCCAGCTCGTCGGGCCGCTCGGCCGCGAGCGTAAATTCGGCTGCCCGCTCCCGGCCACGAAACAGCCGGGCTCTCAGCGTCGCCTGGCCACCTTCGGTCTTGTAGAGCCCGTTCAGATGATAGCCTTCGGGCAGCTCACGGGCATCGACGAACACCACCGCCCCGGCCGAGCCGCGAACCGAAACGCCGCGCAGCAGCTCGTCCACGCGCTTGCTCAAGCCCAGCGCGTCGTCGAACGTTTCCTCGTCCTGGAACGTGCTGCGCAGCACGAGCGGCCGGGCCGGCTGGAGTGGAATCTGCTGCCGGTCTTCGCCGCTGAGCTGGCCGATGTCGAAGCTCGCCCCTCCCTTGGGCACGGCCAACAGCGGCCGCTGGATGCCTCCGATATCGCCGGCCAGTTTTGGCACTTTGTCGGTGGCAAAGCCGAAGAGCGTCGCGACGTCGACGAACTGATCTTCCCTCAAGGCCGCCCCGCGCATGCCCAGCAGCAGGCTGTAAGTCAGCACGCCCTGGCCGTAGCGCGTCGCTTCGTAGCTGACCGAGTCGGCGGCGCAACCGGCCAGCACGTGCATGCCGGTGCGGTCTTTCAAGCGTTCCAGCGCCCGAATCTGGCTGGTGGGGATGTCGCGCTTCTCGGTCAGCTTTTCGATCAGCCTGCCCGAGGCGCACGTGTCGAGCACGAGCACTTGCTTCAAGGCCGGGATGCCGTTGATCAACTCCGTGATCTGCTGACCGGAAAGGGCCGCGCCCTCGCGGACGGCCGGGTCACTCAGGTCGGCGCTTTGCGCATCGGCGGTCAGATAATAAAAATCGCCGTCCTGGCCGCCGTAATTCACGCCGTGCCCAGCCAGGTAAACCACCAGGATATCGGTTGACTTGGCTCCGGCTGCCCGGATGTCGGCGAAGGCGGCGCGGAGATTGTCGCACGTGGGACGGCGCTTGGGATCGGCCTGCGAGCTGGTCAGCAGCGCCAGGTGTACGCGATCGCGGTCGAACAGCCGCCGGGCGCCGATTTCCGCGGCCCGGGCAAAATCCTCGGCGTCCTTGGCGGCGAAGCGCAGCTCCAGCGACGGGCCGCGATAGCTCGACACGCCGCTGACGACGATCCAGAGGTGCGGCTTTTCCGGCGGTCGAGCGGCCGGCGGCTCGTAGTTCAACTCCAGGCCCCTGCTGTGCAGGTAGCCCTCGGCGTTGTACGCCTCGACCACGATCCGGTTCGGCTGGCCCGGCGTCAGCAGCGGCTGGTCGGGGGGCAACGGGACTTCCAGCGTCAGCGCCCGGGCGTCGGGATCGTGTCCCGGCCCGCGAGCGTCGGCCGTCAGTTCCTTGCCGTTGATCCGCACCACGACGCGGCCGATGCCGCCGCCGCGATTGCTCAGTTCGACGTGCAACTGCGGATCGCCGGGCGTGGGCGGCCGCAGTTCGATGCCTGGATACAGCTTGGGATTGTCGAGCCGGGCGACATTGCGCAGCGGCTCGTGGTTGAAGCCCATCTTCTTGGCCAGCAGTCCCGGCTCGTAGTAGCGTTCTTTGAGCTGGAACAGGTCGATCGGCTCGTTGCCGATGACCCAGTGCAGGCCCTCGACATTGCCGCCGTTTGCAGCATCGAACCTCCCTTGCGGATCGACCACGGCCCAATCGCCGTCGGCAAAACTCACCAGCGAGCACAACTCCACCCCGCTGGCCGCATCCCAGAGAATGGTCCTCCCCTCGGCGTGAGCCGTCAGCAGCCGCTTGCCGTCCGGCGAAAACGCGACCAATTTGACTGAGCCGGCGTCGCCGCGGAACGTGCGGATTTCCGTTCCGCTGGCCGCGTCCCACAGCCGCACGGCTTGGTCGAAACCGCCGGCGAGCACCTGCTTGCCGTCGGGCGAGAACGCGACCGAGTAGACGTGGTCGGTGTGGAACGTGCGGATTTCCTTGCCGCTGGCCGCGTCCCACAGACGCGCGGTTTCGTCCTCGCTGCCGGTGAGCACCTGCTTGCCGTCTGGCGAGACGGCGACCGAGCGGACCCAGTCGGTGTGGCCGCGGAACGTGCGGATTTCTTTTCCGCTGGCCACGTCCCATAGCCGCGCGGTGTTGTCGTGGCTGCCGGTGAGCACCTGCTTGCCGCCGGGCGAGACCGCGACCGAGCGGACCGAGTCGGTGTGGCCGCGGAAAGTGCGGATTTCCTTCCCGCTGGCCGCGTCCCACAGCCGCGCGGTTTTGTCCGAACCACCAGTGAGCACCTGCTTGCCGTCGGGCGAAAACGCGACCGAAAGGACCGCGCCGATGTGGCCGAGGAATGCGCGGATTTCCTTTCCGCTGGCCGCGTCCCACAGCCGCGCGGCTTTGTCCCAACTGCCCGTGAGTACCTGCTTGCCGTCGGGCGAGAACGCGACCGACCAGACACCGCCAGCGTGGCCGCGGAACCTGTGGATTTCCTTTCCGCTGGCCGCGTCCCACAGCCGCACGGCTTGGTCG
>DATCFX010001465.1:0-6222 GCA_036509275.1 Pirellulales bacterium
GCGGCCCCCGAGTCGCTGGCCGGTTCCAGTGCCGTTCCGAGCCCAGCGGTGTTCGAGGAAAGCCGCCCATGAGTTTCCTGGCGGGGCGTCGTGTCCTGGTGACGGGCGGATCGGGGTTTTTGGGCCGTGCGGTCTGCCAGGCGCTCAAGCGGTTTTCGCCCGCCGAGATTTTCACTTTTCGCAGTGCGCAGTACGACCTCCGCGAGCAGCACGACGTACGCCGGCTGTTGGACGCCGCTCGGCCGCAGGTCGTCGTCCACCTGGCCGCACTCGTCGGCGGCATCGGCGCCAATCGGGCCAACCCAGGACGATTCTTCTACGACAATGCAATCATGGGCTTGCAGCTGATGGAACAATCGCGTCGTGCGGGCGTGGAAAAATTCGTCAACCTGGCCACGGTCTGCTCGTATCCCAAGCACACGCCGGTCCCGTTTCGCGAGGACGATCTTTGGAACGGCTACCCTGAAGAAACGAATGCCCCCTACGGACTGGCCAAAAAGATGCTGCTCGTGCAGGGCCAAGCCTATCGGCAGCAATATGGCTTCAATGCCATCACGCTGATCCCAGTAAACTTGTACGGCCCCGGCGACAATTTCGATCCTGAAACCAGCCACGTCATTCCGGCTCTGATCCGCAAAATGGTCGAAGCCTGCGAGGCCGGCCGGGCGGAGGTGGAAGTCTGGGGCACCGGCTCGGCATCGCGCGAGTTCCTGTTTGTGCGCGACGCCGCCGAAGGCATTGCCCTGGCGGCCGAACATTACAACCAGGCCGAGCCGGTCAATCTGGGCTCGGGAACGGAGATCACGATCCGCCAACTGGTCGAGACGATCGCCGAACTCTGCGAGTTTCGCGGCACGCTACGTTGGAACCCTGCGTATCCCGACGGTCAGCCACGCCGCTGCCTGGACACGTCCCGCGCTGCCAGTGCATTCGGATTCAGGGCCAGTATGAGCCTACGGGAAGGGCTGCAAGAAACGATCCGATCGTTCAAAACGTATCGCCACAGCGTCGATGGCTCGAGCGGGCCAGCCCGCTTGCATTCCAATATTTCGCGTCCGCTGTCATCCTGACGAGAACCGACTGCAAGTGCCGCTGCCGAACACGGATCAAGTCGCCGAAGCCGCGACGACCTCGGTAGCCGGCGCGTGGACGTCCTCGCAGCCATCGGCCAAGCCTGCGATTGTCATTCAGCCGAGTTTCGGCTGGCAAGGGCTCGGCTGGCGGGAGATTTGGCAGTATCGCGACCTGCTTTATCTACTGGCCTGGCGCGATGTCAAAGTGCGCTACAAACAAACGGTGCTCGGCGCCACTTGGGCCGTGATCCAACCGCTATTGACCATGATCGTCTTTACGATCTTCTTCGGCCGCCTGGCCGGCCTGGACCGCCAGGTGCACGAGGCCTATCCCGTGTTCGCCTACGCGGGAGTTCTACCCTGGACCTTCTTCTCGACCGTCGTCACGCAGTCGTCGATGAGCATGTTGGCCAGCACGAATCTGATTACCAAAGTCTATTTCCCGCGCTTGATTATCCCGTTGGCAACGGCCGGCGCGCCGTTGGTCGATCTGGGAGTGTCGTTCTTGGTTATGTTGTTGCTGATGGCGGTTTATTCCGTTGCGCTGTCGGCAACGATCCTGCTGTTTCCGCTATTGGTCGTGGCCACGGCCATGGCGGCCCTGGGGGCTGGCACCTTGTTGGCCGCCCTGGTGGTGGGCTACCGCGATTTCCGCTACGTCATTCCGTTTCTAGTCCAGTTATGGATGTTTGCCAGTCCCGTCGTCTATCCGCTGGATGCCGTGCCGCCCCAGTGGCGGCTCGCGTACGCGATCAATCCTTTGGCCGGTTTGATCGACGGATTCCGATCCGCTCTGCTGGGCGACCCGCTGCACGCTGGCCCGCTGGCAATCTCGATCACCGCCAGCGCGGTTTTGTTCGCCGTGGGCACGATCTTCTTTTGTCGGGTTGAACGCCAATTTGCCGACATCGTCTAATGTCAACTGCGGGCAGTCGGATCCATGATTTCGGCCCACCCGATGCGCGTGCTTGATTGACCTGTTCGCCGATGATCAACGTCGTCGGATTGGCCAAGTCCTACCGCCTCGGTTCGGCCTGGGCCGCACGTCCCACGTTTCGCGAGGCGCTGGCGGCCCTGGCTGTGAACCCCGTCAAGCGCTGGCGCGGCAAACTGGCAGAGCGCGCGGCCAGCGAAACATTCTGGGCACTCAACGATATATCGTTTCAGATCCAGCCGGGCGAAGCCGTGGGGTTGATCGGCCGCAACGGCGCCGGCAAGAGTACGCTGCTCAAAATCCTTTCACGCGTCACGGCCCCAACACGCGGACGCATCGAACTTCATGGCCGGGTGGCCAGCTTGCTGGAAGTGGGCACTGGATTCCATTCCGAACTGACCGGCCGCGAAAACATTTTCCTCGGCGGTGTGATCCTGGGCATGCGTCGCGCGGAGTTGGCCCGCAAGTTCGACGAGATCGTAGCGTTTGCCGAAATCGAACGGTTCCTCGATACCCAGGTCAAACATTATTCCAGCGGCATGTACATGCGACTGGCCTTTGCCGTCGCCGCGCACGTGGAACCCGAAATCCTGCTGGTGGACGAAGTGCTGGCCGTGGGCGACGCCGCGTTTCAAAAGAGATGCCTCGGCAAGATGGACGAGGTCGCCAAGGGCGGCCGCACCGTCATCTTCGTCAGCCATCAAATGACGGCCGTCACACGTTTGTGTTCTCGTGCCATCCTCATCGATGCCGGCCGCATCAAGCGAGACGGCGACGTGTACTCGGTCACGGCTGAATACTTGAAAAGCGACAGCGGTACGACCGCCTGCCGCCAATGGCACACGCTCGCGGATGCGCCCGGCGATGACGTGGCCCGATTGAAGTCGGTTCGGGTAGTCACCAGCGGCGCAACGGCCGAGACCATCGATATCCGCGCTCCGCTGACGATCGAAATGGAGTTCTGGAATCAAAAACCCGGCGCGATGCTGATTGCGACTTTCAGCCTGTTCAACGATCAGGGTGTGCCGCTGTTCGTTTCGTCCGATCGTTTCGGGGCCGCTGGCCGGGACGAGCCGAAGCCGGCCGGTTTGTATCGATCGCGATGTACGATTCCCGGCAACCTCCTGGCCGAAGGACCCGTGCGCGTCGTGGCCGAGGTGAGCACGGGTTACCCGGTGTACCAAATCCATTTCTTGGAGTTCGACGCCGTGGCCTTTCAGGTGGTCGACACGGGCGAGCCGGGCAGTGTGCGCGGCACCTGGGGGCGAAACATCCCGGGCGTCGTGCGTCCCGATTTGCAGTGGGAAACGGTCCCCCTCGACCAACTGGCTCCCGTATGAACTTCTTCCATACCCATGTCAGCCCTCGCGCCCGACAACTGGTGGACGAGGTGCTGGCCAGTGGACGTCTGAGCGAAGGCCCGCTGGTGCAGCAGTTCGAAAACGAACTCGCGTCACGCCTGGGTCTGCCGAATCCGGTGGCGCTCAACAGCGGCACCTCGGCCTTGCATTTGGCCTTGGTGCTGGCCGGGGTCGGGCCAGAGGACGAAGTCATTCTGCTGGCCCAAACATTCGTCGCCACCGGGCTGGCCGTCTTAATGCAGCGAGCCGTACCGGTATTTGCCGACATCGACCCGCACACGGGCAATCTCTGTCCGCAATCGGTGGCCAAGCGGTTTACTCGAAGTACGAAAGCCGTAATTCCGGTGCACTGGGGCGGATTGCCGTGCGATCTGGCGCAACTCAACGAGGTCGCGGCCAGACAGGATGCCGTCGTGATTGAAGACGCCGCGCACGCGCTGGGAGCCACTTATCGCGGCCAGCCGATCGGCAGTATTTCCCGTTTTACATGTTTCAGCTTTCAGGCCATCAAGCATCTGACCACCGGCGATGGCGGGGCACTATGCTGCACGTCGGAAGTCGATGCCCGGCGAGCCAAAACCCAGCGGTGGTTCGGGATCGACCGGCAGCATAGCCGGCCCTCGCTGTTGGGCGAGCGAATCTACGATATCGATTCGCTAGGCTTCAAATACCACATGAACGATCTGTCGGCCGCCCTGGGCCTGGGCAATCTCGACGATTTTGCGGCGCGACTCGCGCGGCGCCGCGAGATTGCCGGCCGCTATCGCGAAGCACTGGCCGACGTGCCCGGCCTCGAACTGCTGGCCAATGCGCCCGACCGCGAGCATGCTTATTGGTTATTCACGCTGCTGGTCGACCGGCGTGAAGACCTGATTCGGCATCTGGCCGACGCGGGAATTCCTTCATCAGTCGTGCATCAGCGCATCGACCACAACCGCATCTTTGGCGGCATCCGGCCCGATCTTCCCGGACAGGTTGAATTCGACCGGCGGCAGCTCGCCATTCCGCTTCACGAGGCATTGGCCTACACCGACGTCTCTCTGATTATCGACGAGGTCCGAAGGGCGAGCTAATGGATGAACCCAACGCCAACTCCGGCCGTGGTGGTTTCCGCTCCTGCGGCGACGACGTACAAATTGGCGAGTTCGTCGTCATTAAACAGCCGCAGTTGATCGAGCTGGGAAGCCACGTCGCCATTGATTCTTTCGTTTACATTTCGACCGCGTTGCAGGTCGGTTCCTATGTACACGTCGCACCGATGGTCACGATCATCGGCGGCAAAGATTCGAAACTCGTTTTAGAAGATTTCTCCGGGCTATCGGCCGGCTGCCGCATTGTGTGTGGCTCGGACGATTTCGTCCGCGGCACGGGGCTGACCAACCCGACCGTTCCAGAGGGTTATCATGGCCGCATAAAATGCACCACGATTGTCATCGAGCGGCATGCAATTATAGGAACGAACTGCGTCATACTGCCTGGTGTGCGCATCGGCGAGGGCGCTGCGGTGGGAGCTTGTTCCCTCGTTAAGAGCAACTTGCAGCCTTGGACCATTTACGCGGGGGTCCCGGCGGTGGAGGTAGGCCGGCGGCGCAAGGAAACCATTCTGGAGATGGAAGCAAAGCTCTGGGCAGATGTCGGTCGACCCTTTGGCGCCGACTCGTAGCGCGTTGAACGAACATTACGAACTTCCTGCGCATTAGCGGCGGCCCAACCGAGATCGAATATGCGCATACTGTTACTTGGAGCCACAGGATTCGTCGGCCGCAATGTGGCCGAAGTCTTCGCGGACGCGGGCGTGCCCTTGGTCGCCCGTTCGCGGCGCGACGGCTGGGATCTCATGGACCCGGCACGCACCGAACGCGAGTTGCGCGATCTCAAGCCCCAGATGATCATCAATTGCGCGGCGTCCGTGGGCAGCCTGAACTATGTGACAGAACAGGCTGCCGACATCGTCGATCAGAACATGCAGATGCTGTTGAACCTGTACCGGGCCTGCGCCGCAGTTGCGCCGCAAGCGACGATTATCAATCCGGTAGCTAATTGCGCCTTTCCGGGCGAATTGTCGCTGTTCCGCGAGGACTCCGTTTGGGACGGTGAACTCCATTCATCGGTCGTGGCCTACGGCAGCACGCGACGCATGCTGCTCGTGCTCAGCGACTGCTACCGCATGCAGCGCGGGCTGCGGAGCGTGAACTTTTTCGTTCCAAACATGTACGGGCCTTACGACTCGACCGACCCCAACAAGGCCCACGCGCTCAATGCCTTGGTCAGCCGTGCGGTGCGCGCCCGAGCCAGCGGCGAAACCAGTTTGACGCTGTGGGGCAGCGGTATTGCTATTCGCGAGTGGTTGTATGCCGGCGATTTTGCTCGCTTGCTGCTCGAAGCGATCGGTCGGCTCGACGAGCCGCATTTCAATCAGCCGCTGAATTTCGCGCAAAATCGTGGCTGGAGCATCCGCCAGATCATCGAACTGGTCCTGGCCGAATACGATTTTGACTGTCGTATCGAATGGGAGACCAGCAAGCCTGACGGGGCGCCTTGCAAGATCATGGACGATGCGCGTTTTCGTGCGGTGTTTCCCGAGTTTCGGTTCACCGATCTCCGGCGTGGCATCCGCGCAACCATCGATTATTATGAATCTCTTCAGCCACGTCCCGAGGCAGGAGCGCAGTCATCGCACGTAAAGCCCTGATCACTGGAATCGCGGGCCAGGACGGCTCGTATCTGGCCGAATTGCTGCTCGCCAAGGGATACGAAGTGTTCGGCATGATTCCACGCCGCAGCACGCCGCAGACGCAGACCCTGCGCTTGACGCAGATTTACGACCGGCTGGCGCTGGAATATGGCGACGTGC
>DATCFX010001466.1:0-7236 GCA_036509275.1 Pirellulales bacterium
ACGGCTGTTTTTCTCCTCGGACGTGCTCCCCAACGGAGACGTGTTCGTAGCCGGCGGAGAATACGGAACCGGCGGTTCGACGGCCGAGATCTACAATCCCCAAACCAATGTCTGGACCGAGACGCCGGCTCCTGGCAACCGATTCAGCGATGCGAACTCGGAGGTGCTTTCCAACGGCGACGTGCTCGATGAGTTAGTGACAGGCAATCTCAAAGGCACGATGCTCTATGACCCGACGACCAACACCTGGACGCTGGGCCCAAGCTCCAACGGAATCAGCAATGAATCGGCCTGGGTCAAGCTGCCCGATAACAGCGTCCTGATGGTCGATCGATTGTCGACGAACTCGGAGCGGTACATACCGTCGCTGAACGAATGGGTGACAGATGCGACGGTGCCTGTTGAACTGTACGACAGCTACGGCGACGAGGCGGGTCCGGGGGTTCTGCTGCCCAATGGGAATGTCATCTTTTTTGGTTCGACCGACACCAGCGCGATCTACACCCCGTCGGGCACCACCGCCCCCGGCACGTGGACCACGGGAGCGCCGCTGCCCAACGGTCAGGGCATGCCCGACGCCCCCAGCGCGATGCTGCCCGACGGCAACATCCTGATTGCGACGGCTCCCACGCCGATCGCCGGCGACGAATTCCAGTCGCCGACCAGTTTCTACGAATACGACTACCTCACGAACTCTTATACGCAGGTCAGTGCTCCGGCGGGCGGCCTCACCGAGAGTGGCAGCTCCTACCAACGCACCTTTCTCGATCTGCCCGATGGAACCGTGTTGTCGTCGCGGTTCAACAATCAGCTTTACGTTTACACGCCCGATGGAACGCCACTGGCCTCCGCCGCCCCGACCATCACCCGCATCGCTCCCAATGGCGATGGCTCGTATACACTCACCGGCACTCAGCTCAACGGTATCTCGGAAGGCGCGCAGTACGGCGACGACGAGCAAATGGCCACGAACTATCCGATCGTGCGCTTGACGTCCGGCTCGAACGTCTATTACTCCCGTACTTACAATTGGAGCAGCACCGGCGTGATGACCGGCAGCACTCCGGAAACCGCGCAATTCGTCCTGCCCGCGGGGCTGCCCGCGGGAATGTATTCGCTGTCGGTCATCGCCAATGGAATCGCCTCGACGCCGGTGATGTTTTCTCAATTCGAGGCCAGCATGTCCACGCCGGGCGAGGGCTCCGTAGTCAACACGCCGCCATTGAGTTTTGCCGTCCAGTTCAACGTGCCCTATGATCCCGCTTCGGTGCAGACCTCGGGCTTCACGGTCAACGGCGTCGCCGCGGCGAGCTATACGCAAACCAATTCCACGACGATCACCTACCAATTCACCAGCAGCCCGGTCACCAGCCAAGGGGTGCAGAACATCGCGCTAGCCGCCGGCTCCGTGGATGAGCAGGGCAGCGAGCTGCCCGTGCCGGCGTTCAGCACGAACTTTTACTACGACGTGACGCCGATGAGCGTCACGTCGCTCACGCCCAGCAATGGCTCGACTGTCGAGCTGCCATTTACCGGCACGATCGAGCTCGGCTTCAATAAGGCGTATGCCGCCAGTTCGATCGGCACCGACAACCTGACGCTCAGCGAGGGCACGGTCACCAGCTACACGCTGGTCGACTCGACCGACGTGGAATACACGGTCGGCGGACTCACGCAGGAAGGGACCTTGAACTTCAGCGTGACTCCCGGCACGATCACGGATTCTTATGGCAATCCAGGGCCGACGTTTTCCGGCAGTTATATCCTCGACGGCACGGTGGCCTACCCGTTGCCGCTCGCGAGCGTGTCGCCCAAAGGTTCGCTCGTCTACGATCCGGCTCTCAACGGCACCATCGTCCAGGCTGGCAATATCGACAGTTACTTGATCCCCTTGAACGTGGGCCAGACGCTGGCGGTCATGGCCCAGACAGGCGCCGGCCTGCATGCACAGATCACCATCAGCGGGCCGGGGGGCTTTTCGGAGTCGGCCCAATCGTCGGCCGCCGGCGCCCCGGTGCTGATTCAAGACGAAGCGGTGCCGACCACCGGCACGTACACCATTACGATCAGTGGCCTGAACTCGACGATCGGCAATTACACGCTCGACGCCGTCGTGGACGCGGCAATCCAGACCGAAGGCAATGGCGGGGCGAACAACGACACGCTCGCTTCCTCTCAGAGCTTGAGCGGCAGTTTTGTCAGCCTGGGCGGCGGCGGCTCGCGCGGGGCGGTGGTGGGCAACCTCAATTATCCCACGGTCGGCGAAAACTGGTACAGCTTCAACCTCTCCGCCGGCCAGACCGTGACGCTCGACGTCAGCGGCGCTTCGAGCCCCATGAGCCTGGAACTGCACGACAGCTTGGGCAACCTGTTGGGCAGCGGCACCCCGGTGGGCGGCAACGTGGACCAGGCGATCAACGATTTCACCGCTTCCACGACCGGCACCTACTATGTCCGCGTGCTGGGCACGGCCAGCACGGCGTATGCCCTGGCCGTCAGCATCAATGCCGACTTCGACAATCAGAACAACTCGTCCGTCGCTACGGCGCAGAAGATCGGCAGCCAGCAAGTGTCCGGTCAGCAGGATGTACTCGGCTCGATCCTTTCGGGCGGCGCCGTGAACATGTACGAAGTGCAGATGGCCGGCGGCGCCACGCTTACAGCGTCGACTTCGACGCCCGGCGACGGCATCAGCGCCACGAATAACACGCTCGACCCCTACCTCGCGGTGTTCAACTCGGTCGGCACGCTGGTCGCTTCGAACGACAACGGAGGTTCCGACGGCCGCAACGCCCTGCTGACGTACAATGTTCCCGTAGGGCAAGGTGGCAACTACTACATCGAGGTTACCGACTCACCGCTGACCAGCCAGCCGACAACGGGCGATTACGAGTTGGCGGTGCAAGGTGCGACCATCAACCATGCACCAACGCTCAATACCAGCGTCGCCCCCACATTGCCCAATGTTCCGGAAAACTCCAACGGCGGCTTTGGCGATTTGATCTCCACGATCCTGGCTACGGGGGCTGGCGGCGACCCGATCTCCGACGTCGACCCTGGCGCGGTGCAGGGCATCGCCGTTACCGGGGCCAACAGCACCGACGGCACCTGGCAGTACTCGACCAATGCCGGAGCAACTTGGGCGGCTTTCCCGGCCGTCAGCACGACCAATGCTCTATTGCTGGCGGCCAATTCGAACACGCGCATCCGCTTCGTTCCGGCCTTTGGCTTCAGCGGCACGGTGAACAGTGCGCTCAGCTTCAAGGCCTGGGATCAGACCAGCGGCGCCAATGGCGGCACGGCCGACACGAGCGTCAGCGGCGGTGCGACCGCGTTCAGCACCGGCGTGCTCAGCGCTTCGCTGCTGGTGACCAGCGTGAACACGGCGCCCGTGCTGATGGCGGCCAATGCGCTGGCCTCGCAGTTGGAGAATAACAGCAACAGCGCCGGAACCCTCGTCTCGGCGATTGTTGCCGGCGAAATCGCCGATCCCGACAGCGGCGCGGTGCAGGGCATCGCCGTCACCGCTGCCAACACGGCCAACGGCTCGTGGCAATACTCGACCACGGGCTCGTCGGGCCCATGGCTTGCTTTCGGCGCCGTCTCCAGCACGAGCGCCCTGGTCCTGGCCGCCGACGCCAATACGCTCGTCCGCTTCGTTCCCAACTCCGGCTACTCCGGCGCCATGACAGCCGCCCTGACGTTTCGCGCATGGGATCAGACCGACGGCGCGGCCAGCGGCAGCATGGTCAATCCGGGCACGGGCGGCGGCAGTTCGGCTTACAGCGTTCAAATTGCTACGGCCAGCCTCATCGTGGCGCCGCTGGGCATCGCGCACAGTTGGGTCGGCGGCGGGCCGGATAACAACTGGTCTGACGGCGCGAACTGGGTAGGCGGCGTCGCGCCTTCGATGAACGACAACATCATCTTTCCTGCTGCCGCTCTCAGCTACACGAGCGTCGACGATTTTCCGGCCGGCATGCAGTTCCGCTCGATCACGATTGCCGGCAACGGATATTCGATCGCCGGCAATGGCGTCACGCTGCTGGAAGGCCTGGCCGATAGCGCCAGCGGGACCGACAGTTTTACGGCTCCCATCACGCTGGCCGCTTCGCAAACCATCATCAATGGTAATTCCAGTTCCATGCTGACGCTGGGAAACATTGACAGCGGCACGCTCCAGACGCTCACGTTCGACGGCTCGGGCACCACCACCGTCACCGGCGCGATCTCCGATTCCGGCGGCGTCACCAAGCTGGGCGCCGGCACGCTGGTGCTCTCCGGCCCGAACAACTATCTCGGCTTGACCACCGTGACGCAGGGCGTGCTCGTGGCTGAGAACAATTCGGCGCTGGGGAGCACGACGGCCGGAACCACGGTCACTGGCGGCGCGGCGTTGGATGTTCAAGGCAATGTCACGATCGCCGAGCCGCTGACCATCGGCGGGGTCGGAATCGGGGTGGGCGCGCCCGGCGGCGGGTTGCCGTACAGCGGCCTAGGCGCGCTGCGCAGCACAAGCGGAAGCAACGCTTGGACCGGCCCCATCGACTTGAGCGGCACCAGCTTCATCGGGGTAGACGCCGGCAGCGAGCTGAACGTCAGCGGTTCGGTTACTGGCCTGTTTGTCGTCGGCACCGCAGCCGTATCGAAGGTCGGTGCCGGCCAACTCGATTTCACGGGCAGTACGCCGAACCAAATCACTGGGACGACGACCGTCGTGCAGGGCACGCTCTTGCTCGACAAGACCGGCGGCCCGGCTATTCAAGGCAGCTTGTACATCGGCGACAGCATCGAAGGCAGCGACGAATCGGTGGTGCGCCTAGGCGCCAGCAATCAGATTCTCCAGGTCGATCCCACCGGCGGCTCGCTGCTCACCGTGAATATCAGCCCTTCCGGCTTGCTGGATCTGAACGGCTTCAACGATACGATCGGCTCGCTGACGCTCAGCACCGGCCAGACCTATAGCGCGAGTGTGACCACAGGCGCGGGTGTGCTGGCCCTGGGCGGCACGCTGACCGCCAACGAGGGCAATGGCACTAGCGGCGCATCGCCGCCGGCCACGATCAGCGGCTACTTGGACCTGGGCACTCTCGGCAGCTTTTCCGGCGGCATTTCGAGCAACGCCAACCGCACGTTCCAGATCAACGGCACTTCGGGTCGCGGCGACGAGGAGTCGACGCTGACGATCTCTGCCGTGATCAGCGGCGTGGCTGGCACCAGCCTGTTGAAGTCCGGAGCCGGCACGCTGACGCTCACCGGCGCAAACACCTACGCCGGCACCACCATGATCATCCAGGGATTGACCGAGATCGGCAACAGTTCGGCTTTTGGTGCTGGCACGCTGGCCATCTACTCTGCCGTGGTGGATGCCGTGGGCGGACCACAGACCATCGCCAACCCGGTCGAGCTGGACGGCAGCGTCCAATTCTGGGGCACCAACAATCTCACATTCAGCAGCCCGGCCACGATGAACGCCACCCGCAGCCTGTACGTACTCGACGCGGCGCAAACCGTGACGTTCAGTGGCGGCATCGGCGAGGGGATTTTTAATGGATCCGGCCTCAATAAGTATGGCCCTGGCACGCTGGCGCTGACCGGCACGAACACCTATTCAGGCCAGACATTGGTCGGCGTCGGCGGCGGCACAATCGACCTTGGCGGCAGCGGCACGCTGCTCAATAGCTCGAGCATCGCGATCGACACTCAGGGCACGTTCGGGCTCGACAATTCGCTAGCTTACGTTTCCGTCCGCATCTCGCCGCTGGCAACCATTACGCTTGCCGGCGGCACGCTCGACTTTGTCGGCGCGGCGAACACCGCTTCGAGCGAATCCATCGGCGCGGTGACGCTCACAGCCGGATACACGTCCTCGATCGAGTCGGATCAGGCTTCCGGCGGCACGGCCGCGCTCACGTTGGCCTCGCTGGCCAAGGCCGCCGGCGCAACAGTCAGCTTCATCGGCACGGGCAGCGCGCTGTCAACCGCCGGCGCCAATCAAATCAATATCGCCGTCTCGCCTGGCAGCCTGACCAACGGCATCCTGCCCTACGCCACCGTCACCGGTCCGTCGACGCTCGACCTGGCGACCTACATGACCAATAGCACGGGCGTGGCTATCACAGCCCTGCCGGCGGCCGATTACGTCACCAGCCTCTCGGCCGCAGGTCCGACGAGCAACGTCAAGCTCTCCGCGCCGGGCTCGTACATGGCCAATGGCGCGACGATCAACGCACTGCTCATTTCGGGCAGCGGCATCACGGTTGGTACCGCCAACGACTCGCTCGCGGTTTCCTCAGGCCAGGTGGTGTTTGCCGGCGGCGGCACCAACACGCTTTCGGTGGGGCAGTTGAATCTCGGCTCGCAAGCCTTCATCACGGCCGACGGCAGCTCGATGGCCACAATCGGCAGTGTCGTCACGGGCGCCGGCAGTTCGCTTACCAAGGCCGGCAGCGGGACGGTCGCGCTCAGCGGCGCGAACCAGTTCTCGGGCACCGACTACATTAACCAGGGCGTGCTCGATATCGAAAACAGCGCGGCCTTGGGCGCCACCAGCTCCAGCGTCACCGTCAACCAGGGCGCCACGCTCGCGCTCCAGGATCCCGGCGGCAGCCCCGTGAACGTCGGCCCTCTGGCGCTGGCCCTGTGGGGCACCGGCTACAACAACATGGGAGCAATCACTAATCTCGCCGGCACTTCCAATTCCTGGGCTGGGACGATTGCCTTAGACAACGTATCGATCGACAGCACGACCGTGCTCAGCGACCAGGGCACCGTGCTGATGACGCCCACGTTCATTGGCTCGGCTGCCGGGCAATTGAGTTTGACCGGCGTGATTTCCGGCTCCGCGCAGCTCGTCAAAGTCGGCGCCGGCACCGTGGCCCTGGGCGGCGTGCTGTCCAATGCCTACACCGGCACAACCGCCGTCGAGCAGGGCACGCTGCTGCTGGACAAGGCGGCGGGCCTGAGCGCGCTGGGCGCGGCCGGCTCGGCCGTTTACGTGGGTAACGACCAGGCCAGCGCCTCGCCGGGCCAGCTCGTGCTGGGCGCCAACAATCAGATTTCCGACACCGGCCCGATCACTGTCAACTCGACCGGCAGGCTGAACTTCAACGGCTTCTCGGATCTGATCGGCAGCCTCACGCTGACCATCGGGCCCAATGGCTCGAGCAATGTGACCACCGGCGCCGGCACGCTGACGCTGGGCGGAAATGTCACGGTGCAAACCATCGGCAGCGG
>DATCFX010001467.1:0-7983 GCA_036509275.1 Pirellulales bacterium
TGAAGAAATCGACCAGCAGCTGCGCACCTTCCGCCGCGACCTGCGTTTGGGCTTCTTCGGTGCTGGCGCCCAGGTGGGGCGTGGCCAGCACTCCGGGCTGGCCGAACAGCGGGCTGTTCGTGCAGGGCTCGCTGGTGAACACGTCCAAGGCCACGCCTCCCAACCGGCCGCTCTTGAGGCCCTCGAGCAGGGCCGCTTCGTCGTAGATTCCGCCGCGGGCGCAGTTGATCAGCCGTACGCCGGGGCGCAGGATTTCCAGCTCTTTGAAACTGATGAGGTTGCGCGTCTCGTTCGAGAGCGGCGTGTGGACGGTCAGATAATCGACGTGCGGCAGCAGTTCCCGCACGGTGGCAAAACTCTCGATGCCCAACTCCGCGGCCCGTTCTTTCGAGAGAAACGGATCATAGCCCAGCACGCGCATTTCCATGGCCTTGACGCGTGCGGCGACGGCCTGCCCGATGCGCCCCAGTCCGATGATGCCGATCGTTTTGCCGGCCAATTGCGTGCCCATGTATTTGCTGCGGTCCCAGCGGCCCTCGATCAGGCTCTGGTAGGCGGGCCCGATGTTGCGGCTCAGCGCCAGCATCATGGCAATCGTATGTTCGGCCGTGCTCAGCGTGTTGCCGGTGGGCGTGTTCATGACGACGATGCCCAACCGCGTGGCCGCTTCCTTGTCGATGTTGTCGGTGCCGACGCCGGCGCGCACGATGGCGCGCAGGCGATGGTTGCCGGCCAGCGACTCGGCCGTAATCTTGACGCCGCTGCGCAGGATCGCGCCGTCGGATTCCGCCAGTGCTTGGCGGAGCCCATCGCCCGAGAGCCCGGTGCGGACCTCAAGTTCAATGCCGGGAGCGCCCTTCAAAATGTTGAGGCCTTCGTCGGCCAGCTTGTCCAAGACGATGATGCGCGGCATGGTAAAACTGATTTCTGCAAGTGTTTGGCCGGTACGGAACTGCTCCGCGGCGGCGTCTGCCGCCCGGACGGCCGGAGCCTGACGGAACGGCCAGAATAGAAGTTGACCCGGAGAGGGTCAAGCGGCCGCGGGCGACGCCTCGGGAGCATCGATTCGCGGCGTGGCAGCGGAATGCGTGAGAATTTCGCTGCTCGGCCGGAAGTCTCACGACTTCCGCTACGGGTTGCCCGGACGTCTCACGACTTCCGCTACCGATTGCCGGGAAGTCTCACGACTTCCGCTACGACCGGGCACTAGCGCAGGGGCGGAGAGCCGGTGTCGACCATGCGCGGAGCGCCGGGAGTCGGCGGCACCGCCGAGTTGGTGCCCATCGCCGTGCGGATCGTGTTGGCGCGGGCCGCCAGCTCGGGCTGGAAGCTGTTCTGGCCCAGCGAGCGCTGGTAGTTCACCAGGGCTTGCGATTGGTTGCCGTCTTCCTCGTACAGCCGGCCCAACGCGGCCGAGGCCTGGGCGTCGTACGGGTTCACGCTCAGGGCTTCGAGCAACTGAGCCCGGGCCGCGTCACGCTGCCCGAACTCCTGGTACAGTCGGGCCAGCTCGACCTTGGGCGCCGAGGCGGCCGGGCTGCGGTTGGACCAGTTTTCCAGCAGCCGCAAGCCTTCTTGCGATCGATGCTCTTCGACCAGCAGGACGGCCAGTGCCCGGTAGCAGTCACGATGGTTCTGATCGTGGTCGAGGCACTGGTTGTAATAGTTTTCGGCCTCGACCAGATCTTCCTGGCGGTGATTCAGATCGCCTAAGCGATGATAGGCTGAGGCCAGGTTGTAATAGCTATTGGCGTTGTTGGGGTCGCTGGCCACCGCCTTTTGGAAGCGTTGGATGGCGGCCTGGTACTGACCCTGCTGAAATTGCCGCACGCCCTGGGCATTCTGCACCTCCGACACCGCCTTGCAGCCGGCGACGCCGCTGGCCAAGATCGCCAGCAGCCCGGCGGCCATCGCCGCTTTGGCTGCCGATCGGATCGCGGCGGTGTTGGTCGCTGCTGGCTTCATGCTCGCGTCAGATTGTGGTGCACTCGCCCATCCATCAAGGCGAGGTATGCCAGGCACATGCGGCTGAAAACGACGCTACTGGCGCAGCCAAGCGGTCACGATCTCCCTGCGCCGGAAATGCGGCGAGAGAATAGTCTCGGCCACCGGCAGCCGCAAGGCCAATAACTTTGCGCGCCGGCAGCGGTCAATGTTTGGCGCGTTAGTTGAGCTGCTCAGCCGCCAGGGGCTCGACAGCCATGGCCGCCGGCACACCCGACTTGGCGTATCCCAGCGAGCGGATCACTTCCAGCATTTCGCTGCACGTGGGGAACATGCGGCCGCTGGTCCGCTTGTACTGATCCAGCGCATTCATGAATTCGACTTCGTCGTCCGAGTAATCGCGCTCGCAGGTAGTCGGGTCGATCTGCCGGCGCCGAACCACCTTCTCCCGCCGTTCCACCTTCCGCCGTTCGACCGCGACTTCGACATTTTCGTGCCGCCGCTCGACATCGCGGCGATCTTTGGCTCGACGATCGACTGGGACCTGCTCGTTCGATCTCTTAGCTTTTGCCACGGTACCGACCCCCCCTCTGCTGGACGCAAGGAACAAGGTTTACTTTTTGGGAACCCCGCAGACTCCCTACTCTGAACGCCGTGTCCCTCCGTGGCGAGCTAAAGATCGTCCAACAGGCCTGATAAAATGTAGCATTTGTTAAAAATAGGTAGCATGGGTTGACCTACTGCATTGCGTGACCCCTTTGGACAGCGCAAAAGAGCCGGAAATGCCGAATGTAACGACCACGGTCGCTTGCTGTCGGCCCAGAACGGTGGCCGGGAGAATCGCTAGCAGGAGTCGAAGTCGGGATTCGGCGCCTCGCAGCGGAGGATCTCGCGCTTCCAGTCGGGCTCATGAATGGGCCAAGCACGGACCCGCAAAAGTTCCCCTATTTTTGTTACGCTGCGCCCCGATTGATGGGCCGCGAGCTGGCATTCCCGTTCGAGGGGGGCTGGCGGCGACGGCCGGCCCGACCGATTCGCAGAGCGGAAAGTAAGCCGCCCATGGTCATAAATGCTGATGCAAGCCGCAGGCTCGAAGTCGAGCATTCGTCGGGCAATCAGTTCATTGCTGGCAGTAACAAATGCCGCTTTTAGGTCCCGCAGCTCCCAATCGCAGGCCCTGCCAGCCGGCGCAAACCAGTGGCTTGGGAGCAACAGGCGACTTGCCAGATAGTTGGCGGTTGCCTCGCGTGCCGTGGGGGGCGCTTCGGCCGGATCGACCGCCAGCCGCGCAAAGACTTCGTGCGCCAGATGCTCGCCTAGCTCATGGGCCACGGCCCATTGGCGGCGTTCGGGGCGCGGATCGGACCGGATGAGAATCGAGGGAGCATCGCCGCCGGAATGCCGACTGCCCGGCCGGCCTCCCAGGCGAACGTAGCGTGCCCGGCCGCTCTGCCCATCATCGCGGGCCACCAATACGCCAATGGCTGCCGCCACGCGAAAGGCGTCGACAGGCGGTTGGTCGACTTCGCCGGCAGCCAGCAGTCCCACAACCACTTCATCCAGCGCGGCCGCCAGTTGTGTCGGCGGTATCTCGGGCAACATTGCCAGAACCCCCATCGGGCCAGTGCTAGCATAGTGAACTAATGTACACTTTAGCAACGCGCGTGGCCCATTTCCAGCGCGAGATGCCTGATTGCGAGGTCGGCGCGGGCGGTCTGGCGGGGTGGCCACTTGTGTCGCCCGGCTTTTTTGCTACCAACAGGCTTTGCGTCCGACTGAAAATCCCACTTGGGATTGCGGCCTCCAACCACCGACAGCGAGCGAACCAGCGCACATGGACATGCACGATTTGATACGGAGCCTCAAGCAGCCGAGCGATTCGAAAATCGTGATGCTTGTAGCCGACGGTTTGGGCGGCTGCCCGCTGGAGCCTGGCGGGCTGACCGAGTTGGAACAGGCCCAAACGCCGAATCTCGACGTCCTGGCGCGGCGCTCGGTCTTGGGCGGCAGCATTCCGGTCAAGCCGGGCATCACGCCCGGCAGCGGGCCGGGGCATCTGGGGCTGTTCGGCTACGATCCGCTCGAATACATCATTGGCCGCGGAGCGCTCGAGGCCACGGGCATTGGCTTCGAACTGGGGCCGCAGGACGTCGCGATTCGCGGCAACTTTTGCACCCTTGATGCCGAGGGCAAGATCAGCGATCGCCGGGCCGGCCGCATCAGTTCCGAAGAAAGCGCGCCGCTGGCCGTGCGGCTGCGCGACGTGCGGATCGCCGGCGTCGAGGTGTTCGTCGAGCCGGTCAAAGAGCATCGCTTTGTGGTGGTGCTGCGCGGGGCCGGGCTCGAGGGCCACGTCCACGACACCGATCCGCAGGTTACCGGCGTGCCGCCGCTGGCGCCCAAGGCCGGCGACGACGGCAGCCGCCGCACGGCCGAAGCAGCAGCCGAATTCGTGCGGCAGGGCTGCAAGCTACTGGCCGGAGAAAAAAAGGCCAACGGCCTGACCCTGCGCGGCTTTTCGGCCAAACCCAAGCTACCGAGCTATGACGACGTGTACGGCCTGCGCGCCGCCGCCATTGCGGTGTATCCGATGTACAAGGGTTTGGCCCGGCTGGTGGGCATGACGATCGTGGGCGGGGCCCAGACGATCGACGAACAGATCGGCGTGTTGGAACACGAGTGGAAAAACTACGACTTCTTCTTCATCCACTTCAAATACACCGACAGCACGGGCGAAGACGGCAACTTTGAGGCCAAGGTCGCGCGCATCGAGGAACTCGACGGCGTGGTGCCGCGGATCCTCGCATTGGATCCCACGGTGCTGGTTGTGACTGGCGACCACAGCACGCCCAGCCTGCTGCGTAGCCACAGTTGGCACCCCGTGCCCACGCTGTTGTATTCGCGCGTCTGCCGGTCCGATCATTCGTCGGGCTTCACCGAGCGTGAAGCCACGCGCGGCGGCCTCGGCCTATTCGAGGCCAAGTACCTCATGCCGCTGGTGCTAGCCAACGCCGGCCGCTTGGGCAAATTCGGGGCGTGAAGGCGGATTAATTCGCCGAATGACCAAGTTGCGGACGAAGCAAATGGCGAGTGGGAGGAAGCAATCGCGAAGTACCACGAACATTTGGACGGCCAGCGTAAGAAGATGCCATTGCCTTCGCCTACTGTTTTGATCTGCAAGCGAAACCGGTAGCCGCTTAGCCAGCCACGGTGCTAGGGCGACTTCGCGCAACGCCGCGCTCTAGTGCAAATGCTTCTTCCGCAGATGCGCCAGGGCGGCGAAGGCGGGCTTGGCGGCGTTGGCGGAGTCGAACAGGCCGCCGTGCGGGTAGTCGTGGACGTCGGAATCGCAGAACTGATTCCAGGTGATCGTCTGCACGTAGCTCTTGGCCAGTAGCAGCGGCACGAACCGCTTGATCCACGCCGCCTGCACTTCGGTCGACCAGCCCTGCGGAATGGCCAGCGGCGTCGACGTGCCGCGGGCCAGCGGATCGGCCTGCTCGCCGCTGGGCACCGTCAGCATGACGTGCAGCGGCAGGCCCAGGTAGCTCCACAGGTCGAGCATGCGGCTGAAGTCCAGCCGGTCGCGCGGCCAGGTGCCAGCCGGGTAGTAGCCCACGTTGATTTCCAGCCCGATGCCGCCCAACTGCAAGCCGGCCCGCACCAGGGCGTCGGCAAAGTGCAACGGGCTCAAGGCAAACTCCGAGCGCCGCAGGTATTCGCCCCAGGGCTGATCGAAGCAGATCATGGCCGGCGTCTCGGGATCGAGCTTGCGCATGGTTTCCAGGGCGCGAACGGCCAACTGCATCTTCTGTTCTTCCTGCAAACCCAGCGGCGAACCAACATTCACTCGGGCCGCACACTGCCACAGCGCCACCTTGCCACGGTAGCGATTGACCACGCGCCCGATGTAATCGGTGGCACACGAGATGATGTTGTCGAAGTCGCCTTCCCACAGTGCCATCCAGTCGGGCAGGCCGGCATCGTCCAGCCGCATCAACGGACCGGCGCAGACGTGGACGCCGTGCGACTGGAACCATTCGATTTGCCGATCGTAGACGTTCCACTGGTCGTTGCCCTCGGTGGCTTCGACATGTCGCCAGAGAACCGGCACGGTCACGGAATTAAAAGCCGTCAGCAAATGCGCCAGCGCCGTGGCCGGCAACAGTCGATGGTCCAATCGCAATCCGAGGAACGTCGGCAGCCGGGTCATCTGCCGATGCCGCAGGGCCAGGGCCTGCTCGACGTAGCTGTCGGCCAGCAGGTCGCCGACGTCCACGGCCGTGGACAGCGATTGCCGCGCACGCTGCGCAGCCAGCACCGGATCGCGCTGATCGGTTACGGCCGCGCTGAATTCTTCGATCGCGCGGTGCAGCGCCGTCTCCACCGGCGCTGACAGGACCAGGCCCATCGATTGCCATTCGGCCGCCTGGTTGCGAACCTGGTTGAGCTTGCCCCGGGCCAGCTCGATTTCCAGGTGGTAAGGCCGATCGCGCTGCATCAGCGTGCCGGTGGAAATCGTCATCTCGCCGCGACCGGGGATCGCAAACGGGATATGCAGCTTGCCGCTTTCGTTGACCGCCCGCTCGATCTGCAACTCGTGCTCTTTCAAGCGAGCGCGGCATGGCCAAGGAATCTGATCCAGCCCCGACAGGTACGCCCGATCGGCGACGTGCTGGGTGATGCCGCTGGCCGCATCGACCAGCATTCGCATCAACGCTAGGGGCATACGGTCCTCACGGCGAGCAAAGCTTTCCGCCAACAGTTAACCGAGGCCAAGGCCGGTTTGCACGCACCACGATCGGGGAAAAAACGAGCCCGACGGCTGAAGGGACACCCACACGATAGCTGCCGGTAGCGGCGTCGCGACCGATCGACAAGCCTTGCGCGAGTTTATCGCAAGCCCTTTTGGCACGCAAGCTTTTGACGAACTCCCGCTTCACCAGCCGCACCGGCCGCACATGCCGCGCCGCCCGCCCCCGGAGATTGCTATACTCAATCCGATTGCCAAAGCCCCCGTGGGCTTTGGCCGCAAATCTGCCCCCCCTGACGCCCAGGACAGCCTGCCACGATGAGCCGCGATGCACTTCTGGAAACTTCGCTGGCCGGCTGGCCCGCGCGCCGGGGCAAAGTACGCGATATCTACGACCTGGGCGACCGGCTGTTGCTGGTGGCCACGGATCGGATTAGCGCCTTCGACTGGGTCTTGCCCTCGGGCATTCCGGACAAGGGCCGCGTGCTCACTCAACTGAGCGCGTTCTGGTTCGCCCGGCTGGGCGAGGACCATCATCTGCTGACCGCCGACGTGGACCAGATGGGGCTGCCGGCCGCGATCGACCGGGAGTCGCTGGCCGGCCGCTCCATGCTCGTCAAGAAAACCCAGGTCGTGCCGATCGAGTGCGTGGTCCGGGGCTATTTGTCCGGCTCGGGCTGGAAGGAATATCGGCAGCAGGGCACGGTTTGCGGCCTCGGTTTGCCCAGCGGACTGCGCGAAAGCGACCGGCTGGCCCAGCCGATCTTCACGCCCGCCACCAAAGCCGAAAGCGGCCACGACGAAAACATCTCGCTCGAGGTCATGGCCGACGTCGTGGGCCGCAGCCGAGCCGAAGAGCTGCGCGAGCGGAGCATCGCCCTCTACCAGCGTGGCGCCGCGCATGCCGCCCAGTGCGGCATCATCATCGCTGACACGAAATTCGAATGGGGCGAGATCGACGGCCGGCTGATCGTCATCGACGAAGTGCTCACGCCCGACAGCTCGCGATTTTGGCCGGCCGATCGCTATCAGCCCGGTCGCGGGCAAGCCTCGTTCGACAAACAATTCGTGCGTGATTGGCTGGAAACTTCGAGCTGGGACAAGAACAGCCCCCCCCCTGCCCTGCCCTCCGAGGTCATCACTCAGACTCGGGCCAAATACATCGAAGCCTTCGAACGCCTCAGCGGCCAGACGTTCCCCTGGCGATAAACGTTCGCCGGATCCCATCAAGCCGCGACCGCTGGTCGCGGATTCCGACGCGACCAACGGTCGCGGCTTTGTGGCGG
>DATCFX010001468.1:0-9994 GCA_036509275.1 Pirellulales bacterium
CTCCGCAAACCCCTCGCCCCTTGCGGTAGAGGGCAGGGTGAGGGGTTGAAATGCCGAAGTTATCCTGCGTTCGATCCTAAGAATAGGACCAGCATGTTAGCGTACCTCGTGATTCGCGAAGGTTCGAAGTGGTCAGACGTGTTCCGGCTGATTCCCGGCGAGAATGTGACCATCGGACGCGCGCCCACCAACCGGATTGCCCTGAAAGACGAGCGGTGCAGCCGTTTTCATGCCGAGGTTTTCAGCTCGGGCGATCATTGGGGCGTACGCGACCTGGAGAGCCGCAACGGCACGCTCGTCGGCGACCGTCCCGTGCAGGACGACGTGCAACTGGCGCCGGGCGACATCATCCGCATTGGCAACAGCCAGCTCGCGTTTGTACACGATCTGACCCAGGCATTTCCCGAGTCGGGCGGCCTGGTGCGGCCGCGGACCACCGGCGACGCGCTGGGCGATACGGGCGTCACCGGCGCGCTCGAGGATTCGTCCAGCTACGAGCCCACGACGATTACTCATCGCCGCGCGCACACCCGGTATTTGCAGCCGGCGCGCGAGGCGGGCGAATCGCACAACAATCCGGCGGCGGCGAGGCTCTGCCGCCTGGCGTTCGAGTTGGCCAAGGCCGTGGACGCGTCGGCGCTGGCCGACAAGACGCTCGAGGGCTTGTTCGAGTGTACGCACGTCGATGCCGGCGCCCTGCTGCTGGTGCCCGGCGCGTTCAGCGGCAGCGCCGCAACGGCGGCCGATTGGAAAGCCGGCGCGCCGGCGCTGGAGGTCGTGGCCTCGCGCAGCCAGACGTCCGTGCCGTATCACCGTGTTTCGCCGTTTCTGGCGGCCGCCGTGCTCACCAAGGGCGAGGCCGTGCTGGCGCGCAACGTGATCGGCGACAGCACGGTCAGCAGCCGCGACAGCAAAGGCGAGATCCACGCCACCAGCGTGCTCTGCGCGCCGGTGCGCCGCGGCCGCAAGGTCTACGGCCTGGTCCACCTGTACTCCACACGCTTCGACCGCTCGCCGGATCCCGACGACCTGGAATTCACCCTGGCCGTGGCCGACACGGTGGCCGTGGCCCTGGAAAACCTCTCGCGCCGCGAGCAACTCGCCGAGAACCTGACCCAGGCCCGGGACGAAAATCTGCAACTGCGCGAGCGGCTGGGCGCGCAGAGCGAGATCGTCGGCCACGGCCCGGTCGTGCGGCGGATCATGGACGAGATTGCCCGCGCCGCCCCCACGCATGCCACGGTTTTGGTGTGCGGCGAAAGCGGCGTCGGCAAGGAGTTGGTGGCCCGGGCGGTGCATTTTTCCAGTCCGCGGCGCAAAGGGCCGTTCGTCTGCCTCAACTGCGCGGCCTTGTCCGAGAGCCTGCTGGAAAGCGAACTGTTCGGGCACGAGCGCGGGGCATTTACCGGGGCCCACAGCCGCAAGATCGGCAAATTCGAGGCTGCGCATCAGGGCACGCTCATGCTCGACGAAATCGGCGAGATGAGCCCGGCCATCCAGGCCAAGTTTTTGCGCGTGCTCGAAGGCCATCCGTTCGAGCGCGTCGGCGGCACCCAGCCGGTCCAGGTGGACGTGCGGGTGATCGCCGCCACCAACCGCGACCTGGAACGGGCCGTGGGCGACGGGCTGTTTCGCCGCGACTTGTATTTTCGGCTGCACGTGCTCGAGATCGTCGTGCCGCCGCTGCGCGAGCGGCCGGACGATATTGCCGAGCTGGCCCGGTACTTTCTCCGCAAATTCACGCATGAGACCGGCCGCCGCATCCGCGGCTTCACGCCCGCGGCCATGGAGCAGTTGTCCCGCTATCGCTGGCCGGGCAATGTCCGCGAACTGAAGAACGTCATTGAGCGGGCCGTGGTGCTCGCGCGCGGCGAGTTGATCGACCAGGAAAATCTGATGCTCTCGAAGCTGCCGGCCGGCGAAGCCGACCCGGCCGCACAAACCGTCGAGTTCCAGGCTTTATCCTTGGAAGAAATGGAGCGCCGCCATATTCTGGCCACGCTCCAGGCCACCGGCTGGAACAAGAGCCAGACGGCCGGCCTGCTGGGCATCGAACGCTCCACGCTCGACCGCAAAATCCGCCGCTACAATCTGGCCGATCTGGCCCCGGGAAAGAGACGGTAGGGGAAGTGAAAAGTGAAAAGTGGCGAGCGGCAAGCGCTAGCTTGCCGGTAATTCGCCGCGACCGTGCAGTCTGAAATAAGGGATGCTTCATGACGAAAACTTTTCGCGTTGGCGTGATCGGGAGCACGGGGCATGGAAATTATGGGCATGGGCTGGACGAGGTCTGGCTCCATGTGCCACAGGCGGAAATCGTGGCCGTGGCCGATGATGATAAGCCGGGCGCCGCGGCGGCCGCTAAGCGTTTGCAGGCGCCGCGCACGTATTTCGACTACCGCAAAATGTTGGACGAGGCCAAGCCGCAAATCGTCAGCATTTGTCCGCGTTGGCTGAATCGACATCACGAGCTGGTGCTGGCTTGCGCCGAGCGCGGCATTCATGTGTATTTGGAAAAGCCGCTCGCCCGGACCTTGGCCGAAGCCGATGAAATGGTGGCCGCCTGCGAGCGAGCACACGTCAAGTTGGCCGTGGCCCATCAAACCCGCTACAGCCCTAAACTGCCGGTCGTCAAGGAGCTGCTGGCTTCGGGAAAGATCGGCCGGGTGCTCGAGTTTCGCGGGCGGGGCAAAGAAGATGCCCGCGGCGGCGGCGAAGACCTGTGGGTCTTGGGCACGCATATCATGGACTTGATCCGCTATCTGGGCGGCCAGCCGGCGTCGTGCTTTGGCGTCGTGACCACCGCGGGGCATCCGATCGGCCGGGCCGACGTGGTAGAAGGGGCGGAAGGCATCGGCCCGCTGGCGGGCGATTCAGTCCGGGCCATGTACGCGCTGCCCGGCGGCAGCGCCGCGTATTTCGCTTCGCAGCGGAATGCGGCCGGCCGGCCATCGCGCTTCGGATTGCAGATTTACGGCTCGGCCGGAGTGATCGAAGTCCTCACTGGTTATCTGCCCAGTGTTAAATATCTGGCCGATGGCGGCTGGTCGCCGGGCCGCAGCCGGGGCGTGTGGCAGGACGTATCTTCGGCCGGCATCGGCAAGAGCGAGCCGCTGCCCGACGGCAGTCAACTGGCCGGAAACACCGCGGCCATTGAGGACCTGCTCGCCGCGATCGAAGCCGATCGGCAGCCGCAGAGCAGTATTTACGAAGCCCGCGCCGCGATGGAAATGATCGTCGCCGTGTTCGAGAGCCAGCGGCAGGCGGCCCCCGTACGCTTGCCCCTAGAATCGCGCGAGAATCCGCTCACCAAGCTGACCTGAGGCCGCGACACCCCCTGAAGCTCAAGCGGGGAACTCCCCGTACTCACGCCCTGCGGCTCGCCCAAAAAAGAAGCAAGCCGCCGGAGCGTACGCTCCAGCGGCCCGCACTTTTCACTTTTCACCTTTCACTCTGCATTCCGCCCCTCACCGCTGCCCCAGCAGCGCCGTCGGCGCCTCCAACCCGCCGAGCAGAAACGCCTCGATCTCCTGGCTGCTATGAGCGCCGACCAGGGCGTCGCGCTTCCAGCCATCCAGAGTCTTGCGATACATAACCAATTGCGGGATCACGCCCGGCGTCATGATCTGTTGGGCGATGGTTGATTCCTGGTCGGTATTGACTACCGCAAACGAGACCTTGTTGAGCACGCCTTGGGCGACGGTGGGCATCGTCGAGTTTTTCATCACCTGGCAGGCTGGGCACCAATCGGCTCCGACGAGCACGACCAGGGGGCGGCCGGTTTCGGCTGTCATGCGATGCGCTTCGGCATAGCTGTGCGACCCGGTGGCAATGATGGCGGCGTGCAACACGGCAGTCAGCGTCAAGCTGGTCACTTGGTGGCTCTCCTTGGCTAGGTGGGAACAATCGTTGTTCACTCGGCCGGGCAGACAATACGCCGGCAGCGAGTCCTGGAAGCGTGACCATCGCGTCTGGACGGGCGGTCGCTGTTTCAAAAAGCGACCTGCACCAACGAGGGTAGCAAGAAGAGTGGCTGGGCGCCTGGCTTCCTGCGCAGTTGGTTTTCCTTTACCAGTCGACAAAACGAGTCCTTGGTCGCGACTCCCAGAAGGAGGCAGTCTAGCTGGGGCAAATATGCTTGCAAGTAGCGATTGCGCAAAGTTTGCGGACGATTTTTGACCCGCCGAAAATACCACTCGGGTGGGAAGTGCATAAGTCCCAAAGTTCCATCCGCTTGGAGCTATTTCTGCATTGAGCTTAACGCTTCCGGGGCTATAATCGGGCCGCCTGGAAAAGGGCCCATGATTCCCCATTTGCGGGGGTGTCCTTCTTCTCGTCTCTCGACTGCGGCGGCTGTTAATCTGCAAGCGGCCGTCGAGCAGGTCAGACGTGTGACGCAGCCGGCCGATCACAAAAGCATTCTGCTGTATGAAACTTCGCGTTGGTTTGGTCGGGCTGGGCAGTGCCTGGGAAACGCGCCACCGCCCTGCGCTGCGCGCGCTGAGCGACCGCTTCGAGGTGCGCGCGGTCTGCGATCAGATCGCGCTGCGGGCCGAGCAAGCCGCGCGCGAGTGGAACGCCCAGCCAGTGGATGGCTTCCGCGCTTTGGCCAAGCGCGACGACGTGGACGCCGTGCTGATGCTAGCGCCTCAATGGTTTGGCTGCTTGCCGATTCTGGCTGCTTGCGAAGCCGGCAAAAGCATCTATTGCGCCAACGCCCTGGAGATGGATCTCTCGCAAGCCCGGGAGGTGCGGGCCCGGGTCGAACAGGCGGGCGTGGCCTTTATCACCGAGTTTCCCCGGCGGCAGGCGGCGGCCACCTTGCGACTCAAGGAACTGATCGTCACGCGGCTGGGGGCGCCCCGGCTGTTGTTCGCCCATTTGCGGGTGCCGGCCGAGCAACCGCATCAGGCCGGCCGCACGGTGGACGGCACGGCGGTCAGTGACATGGTGGAACTCGTGGATTGGTGCCGCTATGTCGTGGGCCGCGAACCGACGAGCGTCCAGGGGCTGCGGCATCGCTCGGCTGACGGTGTGTTCGAAGACGACTACCAGATGATGAACCTCGATTTTTCAGACCCGGGCGCCGGCGTCGGCACCGGGCCGATCGCCCAGATCAGTTGCGGGCGCTACATGCCTGTAGCCTGGCAAGAGGCCGTGGCCTATCGGCCACCGGCGGCGCTGCAAGTGGCCTGCGAGCACGGCATCGCCTTCATCGATCTGCCGAGCACGCTGGTCTGGTTCGACAACGCCGGACGGCACCAGGAATCGCTCGACAGCGAGCGGCCAGTCGGCGAGCAATTGCTCAGCCAGTTTTATCGCTCGGTGACTAGCCTGGTGCGAAACACTTCCGGCCTGGAAGACGCCTACCGCGCCCTGGTCGTCGTTCTCGAAAGCCGCCGCAGCCACGCCGAAAACCGCCGCATGTACCTCGAGTTCTGAGCGCCGGCTTGAAGCTGCCGCTAGCCCGCCTGCTGCACGGGAATCTGCAGAATCACGATCGCCCAAAACAAGAACATGACGGTCGTCGCGGCGATGAGGATGGCAATCCAACCCACCTGCACGACTTCGAAGGGGTGCATCCGCCAGCGTGATCGAGGACGCCAGCGCGTGCGAACGATCGCGCGGTCCTCGCGGATGATATAGGTGACCGATCGGACAAACGCCCGCCCGCCTGCTTGAAACGGCTCTCGCGTCTTCTCGGCCATCGGCGCATTCTATCAGGCCCAAGCCGCCCCGTGGAGCAATCATCGTAGGGCATCCCGCTCCGCCGGGAGGCGCGAATGCCGAGCGTCGACGATCCGGCCGAGCCCGTATATGATGCAAGCAGCTTTGGCGGCCCGCTTCTCGCCTGGAAAACTCGCCCATGACCCGCTCCGCTTGTCGCTGGCTGGCGACCTTGGCTGTGGCCGGCATCATGATCGGCGGGAGCTGGGCCGGCTGGGGCCGGGCGGCCGACGATGGCCGGCGGGCGGTCGACGTAAAACGCTTCGGTATTTGCGTCCGCGTGCCGCAGGCCTGGCGGCTGATCTCCTGGGCCCGCGACAGCGAAGCCTTCAAACTGAGCCTTCCGCAGGACACGGCCGCCAGCAAGGGCTTTGTCGAGTGCCACTTGGGCCTGGCGCCGGAGCAGTTGGACGAGCTGCTCAAGAGCGAGCAGCCGGTGCAGCCAGTTCCCGACCGGCCGCTAAAGACGCGGCTACTCGAATGCCGCGTCGAGCCGATTGCCGCAGGGCGGCTGGCCGCACAAGTACACGAGCGGCTGCTGGCAATTTGGGAACTGCAAAACGACGCGGGCGACCGCACATTCGAGATCCGCTGCCGCATGGTTTTTCATGGCACGCTCTACAGTTTTACGCTCGTGACCGACGAGGCCCATTATGATGCGTACCGTTTGGACTTCGAGGACATGCTGGCCAGTGCCCAGTTCAGCACGCCGGAGACCGGCGTCGAGCGGATCGCCGGCGGCCTGTGGCTACAGCGTGATTTCCGCTTCGCGCTGCGGCTGCCCAAGGGCTGGAAGCCAGCCTTCGGGCCGAGCGACAAGGCGCTGTTGTTCGCCGCCGGTCCGCCGCACGCAGGGCTGACCGATTCGCTGGTCGTCGAGGCCACCGCGTCCCGGCCGCTCGATCTGGAGAAACTGAAAACCACGCTGCCGGCAGAACTGGGTCAGCGCGACTCGCGCGCCAGGGCCACCTGCGAGATCGTGCCGCAGGGGGCCACGTTTGCGCTGGAGACGCGCATCAGCACGTGGCAGGGCCAGGTACCGGTCAGCGTGCTCGAGCGACGTTTCCGCTCGGCGCGGCGGAATTACATCATCCGCTTCAAGTGCGAGACCGGCCGACTCGACGAACTCGAGCCCGAGTTCATGAAGTCGCTGGACAGCTTCGTCGAGGTGCTCGACACGCCCGGCCGCGACCAGGCGTAGCCCTCTGTAGCGGAGTTCGTGAGGATTCCGAACTTCGGACGCCGACCAACCGCGTCGGAAGTCTCACGACTTCGGCTACGAAGTGTCGGAAGTCTCACGACTTCCGCTACGAAGTGCGGGCGCCGGGCGCTTTAAAAAATCCCGAGCTGGTCGCGGGCGTCTTCGGTCATGCGGTCGGGCGTCCAGGGCGGCGTCATCACCAGCTTGACTTCGACCTGGCCGACGCCTTCAATCCGGCCCAACACGTCCTTGGAATTCTGCAATAGTTGCGGGCCGGCCGGGCAGGCCGGGCTGGTCATCGTCATTTCGATCAGCACGTCGCTCTTGCCGTCGTTCTCGGCCAGGGTCACGGTATAGATCAGGCCCAGGTCGACGATGTTCACGAACAACTCGGGATCGATCACCTGTTTGAGCGCCTCGCGGACGCCGTCTTCTGTAACGGCCATGGTTTTGACTCCTGTCTCGGCAGTGCCAATTTGCTCTGCGCTACTTTGCTCAGCGTCGCCAATTGCCTCGGCCACGCTACCGTTAGCCAATTTCACCAGCACGTCGTCGCCTTCGACCCGCACTTCGTAACTGCCGGTAGGCTGCGTGGCGGGCATGCTCAGGACCCGGCCGTCGCGGATGTCGAACTTGGCCCCGTGGCGAGGACAGGCAATCGCATAGCCTTGCAACTCGCCCTCGCCCAACGGGCCGTCGTCGTGCGTGCAAACGTCGTCCAGCGCATAGAACTGGCCTGCGACGTGAAACAGCACGATCAGCCGCTCGTCGAGTTCGTACACCCGCTTGCCGGGGTCCGGAATGTCGCTGACCTTCGCTACCCGGTTGAATTCAGTCATTTAAAAATCGATCCCCTCGGTTTATTCATACTCGCGGATGCGGCGGCCGATCGCCTCGCCCAACGCTTCGCGCACGCTTTCGATCGGAATGCGGTCGAACACCTGCTGAAAGAACCCGGCCACGATCATGCGAATGGCTTCTTTGCGGGTCAGGCCGCGGCAGCGGGCATAAAAAATCTGTGCGTCGTCCACGCGCCCGGCCGTCGAGCCGTGCGTGCAGCGCACATCGTCGGCCTCGATCTCCAGGCCCGGTATCGAATCGGCGCGGGCCGCTTCCGAGAGCATCAGATTGTCGTTGCGCTGATAGCCGTCAGTCTTTTGAGCCGTCGAATCGACTTTGATCATGCCCCGCCATACCAGCCGCGACGCGTCCTGCAGGGCGCCCTTGTAGAGCAAATCGCTCTGGCAGTTCTCGGCGCGATGGTGTTGCAGCGTGTGATAAGAAAGGTGCTGCCGGCCTTCGGTAAACATCACGCCGTTGACCTGTGCCGCCGCACGCGGGCCCACGAGCGACACGTGCTGATTCACCTTGGCCAGCCGGCTGCCCAACGCGCCAATGGTCCATTGCAGCCGGGCGTCGCGGTCGATCAGGGCTTTTTGATGGGCAAAATGCCAGGTGCCGGTGCCCCAGTTCTGCAGGTTGACATACCGCAGCCTGGCCCCGGGGCCCACGAGCAGCTCGATCGCGCCGCAGTGCAGCGCGGCCGCGTTGTCGCCGGCGGTCTCCGACAAGAGCGTGGCCTCAGAACCTTCTTCCAGAATCACGAGCGTGTGATCGAGATCCGTCGAGCCGCCGGCCAGCGCCGCAATCGCATGCAGCGGCACTTCCACCTTGACCCCCTTGGGCACGTACAGAAACGTTCCGCCCGACCACACGGCCGCGTGCAAGGCCGCGAACTTGTCGACCGTTGGATCGACGGCCCGAAACAGGTTTCGCCGCAACAGCTCTGAATGCGTCGTGGCGGCCGCTTCCAGGCTGCCAAACACCACGCCGCGGCGACTCCACGCGTCATCCAATTCGCTGGAGATCGTATGACTGTTGAGCGACGCCAACCGGCCGGCCAACTCCACGCCGTGCGTCAGCAAGGCGGGCGGCGGGGCCAGCCCCACGGCTGGCGGAACCGGCAATCCGAAGCGATCAAAATGAAACAGCCGGATGTCGGTCCGCATCCATTCTTCTTCGTGGCGCGACGGCAGGCTCATCTGGTTGAACGCATCCCAAGCCTGCCGGCGCCGCTCGACGAGCCACTCCGGCTCGCGCCGCGCGGACAAAAAGGCCTCGAACGCCTCGGTCGAAAAACTTGCGGTCACAGTCTGACTCATCAGCGGTTGTCCTGCGTTGCTCGTTGGTTATTTGCTGTTGGCTTGTTGCGGCACGGCGGTCGGCGTCTTGAGCCACTCGGTGTACGCTGGCGATTTGACGAACTCGGCGTAAGCCGGCAGCTTCTTCAAATCGTGGAACTTGGCGCCGAATCGCGTGCCGATAAAGTGCAGCAGCCGCGCGGTCTCGTCGAAGTTCTTTTCTTCCAGCGAGACCGACAAGCGGGCCTCGTAGCTTTCCAACTCGCGCGGCGCACGCCGGATGGCGGCATCGGCCGCATCCCGTGCCATCCGCGGTTGGCCAGACTGCAAGTATAGCCGGGCCAGCATCACGTCCAAGTACGGATCGTCGACGTATTGATCCAACCGGCGGATGCAGCCGGCTGCTTTGTCATATTGCTTCGTGCGCAGGTCATAGTCGGCCGAAAGCAGGTTCTGGCTCGGGTCATCTGGAAAACGGGCGTGAAACTCGTCCAGCGCCGCAGCATATTCCCTGTCGCCCAGCCCTTCGGCGATGGCTACGTGCAGCCGCTGGAAAGTTTTCCGCGATTGCACGTCGCGGGGCAACTGATCGAATGCATCCATCGCCCGGCGGAAGTTGCCCGTCCGGCGAAAGGCCGCGACCTGCACCAGTTGCGGCACCGCCTCGAAAAACGCCCGATCGTCGCCGGCTAGCGACGCAGCGACCTGCGGCTGCTCGCCGGCCAGTTGCTGCAAATACGCCTCGCGAATCGTGGCCGACAGCAACTGCCCGTCCTGCGGGGCATCCACGTCCACGATCCGCAATTGATCGCGGGCATTCCGGCCCAGCACGAAATCGAGGTAGCCCAGCTTGCCGTCCTTGTTCACCAGGCGGAACTGCACCCGCCGGGCATGATCCACCTCGTGTACGCGCAGGAACTGCAGTTTT
>DATCFX010001469.1:0-2829 GCA_036509275.1 Pirellulales bacterium
CGATGGCATAGTCCCGATGCCGCTCGCCAAGCGTATTCTTCTTGATTGCCAGCGCCTCGAGATACAACGGCTCGGCCCGCCGATAGGCTCCCGTCCTGTGGTAAAACATCGCCAGGTTGTTCAAGCTCAGGGCGTAGGAAGGGTGCGTTGTGCCGAGCGCCTGCCGCGTGATTTCCAGGGCCTGCCGATAGAGCGGCTCGGACCGCTTGTAGTCGCCCATGTCGTCGTACAGCGATGCCAGGTTGCTGATGCTCGAAGCGTAGTGGGCGTGCTTTTCGCCCAGCGTTTTTTTACGAATCTCCAGCGATTGCCTAAAAAGCGGCTCGGCCTTGGCGTACTCACCCATCGCCTGGTAACACGTCGCCAGGGTGTTGGCGACCATCGCATAATCGGCGTGTGCGTCGCCCTGGGCCCGCTTCTGGGTCGCGAGTGCCTCGACCAGCAGCGGCACTGCGAGCCCAGGCTTGCCCAAATCCTGGTAAAGCCTGGCGAGATTGTGCAGGGTTGAAGCGTAATTAGGATGCGACGTGCCCGACGCCTGCTTGTGGATTTCCATTGCCTGCCGGTAGAGCGGCTCCGCCGCGGCATAATCGCCAAGATACTTGTGGAGCATGCCGAGAAAATTCAAGCTCGACGCATAATCGACACTCGTCGGGCCGAGCAGGCGCTTCCGGATCGGGGCATAGCCTTTTACCAAGGCCAGCGCATCGGCATACTTGCCGGCCTCGAACAACTTGACTGCCCTAGCGGCCGCCCGACACGCCTCGTGATACTCATCGAGTGATTTGCGATCCAGCCCGGCTACTAGCCGCGTGTGTGCCAGCGACCGTCGAGCGTCGGCCACGCGCCAATCGTCGGCTCCGTACTGAAAGGTCCAAAGCTCTTGCGCTTCGAGAAAGCGCTGTTCGGCGGCTGCAAAGCCGTCGCGTCCCAGCTCGCAGTTGCCCAGCCAAATGAGCGTATCGCCGCCTTTATCGGCCGATGCGCTGCCGGCCGCGCGATCGATTGTCAGCACCTGTTCGCCGGCCGTGATCGCCTCGGCCCACTTGAATTGTTCGCTCAGTTTCTGGGCGTTGGCCCAGAGCTGTTCGCGTTTTTGGACTTCCGCGCTCGGCCCGGTCCCGGCCGGCGCGGGTTCGCCGCCGTCAAGCGGCGCGACCCAGCTCGCCAACAGCCACGCCAGGATCAAGCCGGCTGATAACCGACGCTGCTCGAAAGGCGAGTGTAGATTCATCTGCCCCTCCGGCGACTGGCCCACCGAGCGAGACCCTGCCGCCTGGGAACACGAGGCGCCGGCCGCCCGATGGGTGCCGGCCCATTATCGCCCGGCGTCATGCGGGCAGCAAATCTCGCGGAAAGAAAGTAGGTCACGGCATATAGCGGAAGTCGTGAGGCTTCCGATGGCACCGGGCCATTTTCGGCCCCCAGGCCGCGTTTTGCCCCGTCCCGATGCGGCCATCCTGGATCATGGCTTTGGGTTGCGTGAAAACGGGCGGCCGATATACTGGCGGTTTCGTGGTTTTTGACGAGCCCCGTGGTGATCGGCGGTTGGGAGAGCAGCACATGGCGCGAGAGTGCGAAGTTTGTGGCAAAGGCCCGCAGGTGGGCAATACGGTGACGCTGCGTGGCAAGGCCAAGTACCTGGGCGGGGTCGGCACCAAGGTCACCGGCATCAATCGGCGGCAATTCAAGCCGAACCTGCAACGGGTGCGGGTGACCGTCCGCGGCACCAACAAATCGATGCGCGTCTGCACGCAGTGCATTCGCAGCGGTGCGATTACCAAGCTGATCAAAGCCGTCCCGTTCAAGCTACCCGGCGCCGATGGCACCGGCGTCAAAGCGAAGAAAAAGTAGCCCCCCGGATTTGAGCGCCCGTGAGCCTTTCACGCGAACAGGTCGAAAAGGTTTCGCTGCTGGCGCGGCTGCGTCTTTCGCCGGACGAGCTAGAACGGATGACCAGCCAGTTGCAGCAGATTGTCGGCTATATCGAGCAATTGGCCGAACTGGATACCGAACAAGTCGAGCCGCTCTCGCATCCGGTCGACATGCGGAATGTGTTCCGGCCGGACCAGGTTCGCCCCAGCACCGATCGGGCCGAGATGCTGGCCGGCGCCCCGCACACCGACGGCGAATACTACCTGGTGCCGGCCGTGTTGGGTGACTGACGCATGTCGCTCGTAGAACTCTCGGCCACGCAGTTGAAAGGCGAACTCGAAGCCGGCCGCCTCACCTCGCTGGAAGTCACGCAGGCCTTCGTCGACCGCGCCCAGCGCTACGACCCGCAGATCGGCGCCTTTCTGCGATTGAATGCCGACAGCGCGCTCGAGCAGGCGCGGGCCATCGACGAGCGCCGCCGCCAGAAGCAACCGGTGGGACCGCTGGCCGGCGTGCCGGTGGCCGTCAAAGACCTGCTGTGCAGCCGCGGCGAGTTGACGACCTGTGCTTCGAAGATGTTGGCCAATTTCCGCCCGCCGTATGATGCGACCGTGGTCGCGCGGCTCAAGGCGGCCGATGCCGTGCTGCTGGGCCGCACGAACATGGACGAGTTCGCCATGGGCGGCTCGACCGAGAACTCGGCCTTTCAAAAGACTCGCAACCCTTGGGATCTCGAGCGCACGCCGGGCGGCTCCAGCGGCGGAGCGGCGGCTTGCGTGGCCGCGTCGATGGTGCCGCTGTCGATCGGCACCGATACCGGCGGCTCGATTCGCGAGCCCGCCGCGTTAAACGGGCTGGTTGGGCTCAAACCAACCTTTGGGCTGGTCAGCCGGTTCGGCGTGGTGCCGCTCAGTTCTTCACTCGACCACGCCGGACCAATTACCAGAACGGTGG
>DATCFX010001470.1:0-4080 GCA_036509275.1 Pirellulales bacterium
TCCCCCCGGACGGCCCAGCCGGGGCATCACCCCATCGCCGCGACCAGCTCGGCGACGAAGTCGCCAATCTCGGCCAGGACTTGCTCCCGTGGCCGCTCGGCCGCTCCGGCCAGCCGCCGCACAATGGCCGAGCCGACGATCAGCCCGTCGGCCACCGGGGCCAGCAGCCTGGCATGCTCGGGCGTGCCCACGCCGAATCCGATGCAGATCGGCAAAGGGGTCTGCTGGCGCAGCCAGCCCACATTTTCTACCAGCGATGGCGGCAATGCGGTCCGTTCGCCGGTGATGCCCGTGACCGAGACGTAATACAGGAATCCGGTCGAGCTTTCGGCGATGCGCAGGGCACGGTCGCGCGGCGTGGTGGGCGTGACCAATTGCACCAGGCTGAAGTCCGCCCGGCGGCAGACGCTCGCCAAACGCTCGGACTCCTCGAACAGCAGATCTGGCACAATGGCTCCGGCCAGTCCGGCGGCCCGGGCCTCGTCCACGAACCGCTCCAGTCCATGCCGGTGGACGATCGAATAGCTGACCATCGCGACCAACGGTGCGGCAGTCCGCGGCCGCGTGCGGCGCAGCATATCGAGAATATCGGCCACGCGCACATGCCGCGCCAAGGCCCGCGTGTACGAAGCCTGGATCACCGGCCCATCGGCGATCGGGTCGCTGTAGGGCATGCCCACTTCGCACATGCTCGCTCCGCGGCGGACCAGTTCGACCAGCAGTTCGGCGGTAAAGTCCAGATTTGGATCCCCGGCCGTGACGAAAGGCATAAACGCCTTGCGTCCCGCTTTGCGCAACGACTCGAACATTTCGTCAATCGCCGACATTACGACTCCAAAACCACGGCCGCGCGGTGCCAACTCCCGTTGCAAGCAACGGGGCCAAATTTTTCACTTTTCACTTCAAATGCTCTCCCCTCTCAGCCTCGCCACTTCAAACGCATCCTTGTCTCCACGGCCCGACAGGCAGACGACGATCGCCTGCTCGGGCCGTTTCGTGGCGGCCAACTCCATGGCCTTGGCCACGGCGTGCGAGCTCTCCAGCGCGGGCAGAATGCCTTCGTTGCGGGCCAGCTTGTCGAAGGCCACCAGCGCCTCGTCGTCGCGGCAAAAAGTGTAGCGCACCCGGCCGATGTCTTTCCAATAACTGTGCTCCGGCCCGACGCCGGGATAATCGAGCCCGGCCGAGATCGAGTGGACGTCGCACGTCTGACCGTCGTCGTCCTGCATCACGTAGCTATAAGTGCCATGCAGAATGCCCGGGCGGCCGAACGACAAGGGCGAAGCATGATCGCCCGGCTGGCTCGAGCGGCCGCCGGCCTCGACGCCCAGCAGTTCGACCTTGGCCGCCTCGGGAGTGGCCAGTTCGACGAACGGATAAAACATGCCGGCCGCGTTGCTTCCCCCGCCCACGCAAGCCACGACCGCATCCGGCAGCCGGCCAAGCTGCTCCTGGCACTGCACCAGGGTTTCGCGGCCGATCACCGACTGAAAGTCGCGCACGATCTGCGGAAACGGGTGCGGACCGATCACCGAGCCGATGATGTAATGCGTGGTCTCGACCGAGCCCATCCAATCGCGCAATGCCTCGTTCACCGCGTCGCGGAGCGTGCGCGAGCCGCTGGACACGGGCCGCACTTCGGCTCCCATCAGCCGCATGTTGTACACATTCAGCCGCTGCCGCCGAATGTCTTCCTCGCCCATATAAACGACGCAATCCAGCCCGAAGCGCGCACACGCGGTTGCCGTCGCCACGCCGTGCTGGCCGGCGCCGGTTTCGGCGATCACCCGGCGTTTGCCCATCCGGCGGCAGAGCAAAGCCTGGCCGACCGTGTTGTTGATCTTATGGGCACCGGTATGGTTGAGATCTTCGCGCTTGAGATAAATCTGGGCGCCGCCGGCCGCCTCGCTCAATCGGCGGGCATGATACAAAGGCGACGGCCGTCCCACATAGGACCGCAGCAGTTCGGTCAATTCGTCATGAAAGGCCCGATCGGCCCGGGCTTCGTCGTAAGCCCTGGCCAATTCGTCCAAAGCCCGGGTCAGGGTCTCGGGCACGTAGCGGCCGCCGAACTCGCCGAAACGGCCGGCCGCATTGGGGACTGGCGGTGGTGCGGCTCGTGACATGCGCGGCGATTCCTAGCGAGAGCAGGGACATGCCCGCGACGGGCCGCCCAAAGTGGCCCGACGTGGCGGCAAATGGCAGGGAAGCTTGATTGTCGGCAGCCGCGTCTAGGGGGTCAAGGGGCCGCGGCTGGCATGTTAGCGGCCGATGGTAACGCCGGCGCAATACGCTATCTTCAAGCGTCCGGAGTTCATCGATCATCCCGCCCGCAGACGACCCGCCATGAGCAACCAGCAATCGATCGGCTTGCAACTGATTGCGGCAGGATTGGCGATCGTTTCGATCGCGTGCCTGGCGGCTTGCCCGGCAAGGGCCGGCGAGTTGCGGGTCGGGGCCGCGAATGTAGACGTGAGCCCGAGAGTGCTGCCGGCGATCTGCAACGGCGGCTTTACGGAAAAAATCCTCGACAAAGTGCTCGATCCGCTGCACGCTCGCGCCCTGGTCCTGGACGACGGCCACGAGCGGATCGCCTTGGTCGTCGTAGACAGTTGCATGATCCCGCGCGAGGTCTGCGACCTTGCCAAACATCGCGCCGAGCGGGTCACCGGGATCCACGCGGACCGGATGCTGATCTCGGCCACGCATACCCATAGCGCACCCAGCGTCATGAACTACACGCTCGGGGTCAGGGCCGATCCGGCGTATACCCAATTCTTGCCGGCGAAAATCGCCGAGGCGATCATCGAGGCCGCGGGAAAAATGCAACCGGCCGAAGTCGGTTGGACCACCGTCGACGCGCCCGAGCAAACGCACTCCCGCCGCTGGATCGTCAAACCGGGAAAAGCCGGTTTGGACCCGTTCGGCGAGCGCACGGTGCGGGCGATGATGCACCCCGGCTATCAGAATCCCGATTACGCGGGGCCGTCCGGGCCGGTGGACACGCAGCTATCGCTCTTGAGCTTCCGCTCGCCGCAGGGCCAGCCGATTGCGCTGCTGGCGAACTACTCGATGCACTACTTCGGGATGAGCGGCGGATTCTCTGCCGATTACTTCGGCCGCTTTGTCGACATCGCCAGCCACCAAATCGCGGCAGAATCGCTTGCCGCGGGAAACCGCGGGCTGCCGGTGGTAATCATGTCGCAAGGCACAAGCGGCGACCTGCACTGGATGGACTACAGCCGCCCCCGGCGCGGGCTGACCATCGACCAATACGCCGGCGAGCTGGCCGAGATCGCCGTCGATGCCTATCGGAAGATCCGCTATCGCCGCGACGTGTCGCTGGCCATGGCCCAACGCGTGCTGACGCTCGATCGCCGCACGCCCGATGCCCGGCGGCTCCAATGGGCAGCAGCGCTCAACGCCGCGCGCGGCGATCGGCGTCCGAAAACGCGGCCGGAAGTTTATGCCGAGCAGGCGACTTATCTCCACGAGCATCCGACCGAGACGTTGGTGTTGCAAGCCGTGCGCATCGGCGACTGCGGAATCACAGCCATCCCGGACGAGGTGTACGGCATCACAGGGCTTAAGCTCAAGGCCCAAAGTCCGCTGGTGCCGACTTTCAATATCGAATTGGCCAACGGCGCCTCGGGCTACATTCCTCCGCCGGAACAGCATGCGCTGGGCGGCTATACAACCTGGCCGGCGCGGACCGCCGGGCTCGAGGTGCAAGCCGAGCCCAAGATTGTCGATGCGGTCTTGGGTCTGCTGGAAGAAGTCTCGGGCCGCGCGCGGCGTCCGCTGGAGCAGGATCTTTATAGCCCTGAAATTCGAGCCCGCATGCAGGCCGTCGGTTACAGCCCGGACGAAGCACGCCAGCCGCCCGCCGGCGGGAAATGATTGTCCCCGATGGATGCCAGCCGGGCCGAGTTCGCAAACCTAGGGCGGCCGCGTCTGCTGCCGGACGAGCCGTTTCCGCCGTATTCGTACGTCACCGGGCGGTTCCCGCACCCGATTACCGATCCGGCCGGACATCTCTTCGGCGCGTTGCCGGCGGCTTGCCCGGCGCCGGAGCCGGAT
>DATCFX010001471.1:0-1966 GCA_036509275.1 Pirellulales bacterium
AGCCGCGCTCCGGCACCCAGATGGGCCGGACCGCTGAGATAGCAAAAGGGCCCAACCGAGGCATCCTGTTCGAGCAGGATCGGGCCTTTGGTCGTATCGGTGACCGTGTATTGCCCCAGCCGCGCGCCGGCGGCGGCAAACACGCCGTCGGCAAGCTCCTGGTACTCGCCGCGACGCAGGCGATGGCCCAGGTTGTCGGCCAGCGTTGTCAGATGATGCCGGACCAGGTCGTGCGGATACTCGAAGGTGGCCAGCTCCTCTTCGCCAGCCGGCACGCGCATGCCGGCCAGCGCCGCATTGGCCTGCACCGGCGACAGCAGCGGCTCGGCCGGCACATCGGCGGCGTTCACCAGCGCCAACAGCACTGTGTGATTATGCCGAACGATGCCGGGCTGACCCGAACGCAGCAACTCGCCAATGCGCCGCAGATGGGCCACCGAGGGCACGAGCCGCGCGTTGACGAACAGAAGCTGGCCCGAGCGCGAGGCGTCCAGACCGCAGGCCAGGCCGTCGGCTTCGACAATCCCGCGCAGGTGCGGCCGCACCAAGGCCCGCACAGGCACGTCCAACTCGGCCAGCAAATCCACCAGCCGAAAACTGCCGCAGCTCATCCAGAAGGCCGGCTTGCCCACGCTCACCGGATAGAGTTGCGTGACCCGCTCATCCTCGAACAGCACGATTTGCATGGGATTTTGCCGCTCCGTTGGGATGGCGGGCCGCTGCCGCGTTCGCATGGCGGGGCCGAACACGATAATCTCTAGGTTATCACATCGTCCGGATCGTACGCCAAACCGAGCGGCGGGAGAACCACCATGACACGCACGCGTCCTTGCCGGCAGGGCCAGTTTCGGCTGATCGAGCTGTTTGTGCTGATCACCGTTGTCGGTTTAGTTTTGGCCATCATACCGTCGTGCCTGCAGACGCGGCGCGGCCCGTCTCGGCAGATGGAGTGCTTGAAAAATATGCGGAATATTGCGCAAGCCTTGAACTCGTACGAGCTGAACCATCGGCATTACCCTGGCTATTTAAACGTGCTGAAGTTGAATAATGGCCAGATCTATTCCGATCCGGCAACCGGGCAGCCGCGCGGCGTCAGCTACATCATTCCGCTGCTGTCCTATCTCGACGAACCCGAACTCGAAAAAGTGTGGAAAGATCCGGCGGGGACCGAGGATCAGCGGCGGCGCAAAGGGGGCCGGGGATCACTGCCCGCCTTGTTGGCCTGTCCAAGTGGTCCCAGTGGTCGGATTGACCCGTCCGAACGCAAGGATCCGTGCCGGCTCAGCTATGTCGTCAATTGTGGAATGCCGGATAGCCACGGCTCGGCCGGCAGCCCAACGAAGCCCGGCATGCCGCGGGATTGGGCTGCCAATGGCGTGTTTTTCGACCTGTTTACGGGCAGCCCGCTGTTAACCGGCGGTAAGCAGCCGAAGCCATCGGGGAGCTTCAGCGACGATTTCGGTATCTACGACAGCGCACAGTCTGGGATTCCGTTGGTGGCCATGTCCTGCGACTACATCAATCGCCACGACGGAGTCGGCCAGACATGCCTGCTGTCGGAAAACGTCGATGCCGGCCAGTACATTGATGATACCGAGGCCGCGGTTGGCATCGTGTGGAACGGCAGCGGCACGGTGGATCTCGGCCCAAACCCTCCGCATCTGAATCCGCCCGTCCACAGCATGGCGATCAACGTCCGAATTGGGGAATCCGGCGGCAAGCCCGCGACGGCCTTTGCGCGGCCGTCTTCCTTCCACAATGGCGGCGTGAACATGGCCTTTTGCGACGGCAAAGTGCGGTTTGTCAGCGACCAGATGGATTACTACGTCTATTGCCTGCTCATGTCGAGCAACGGTGCCAAGGTGAAGATGCCAGGTTCGACGAAGGTGCTGCCGAACTTCGATCGAGTGCTGGTCGAAACGTGGATCTACCAGTAAGCGGCCCGGGCTGCTCTGCCGCCCCTACG
>DATCFX010001472.1:0-1478 GCA_036509275.1 Pirellulales bacterium
GTGATTCATTCGCGGCAGTGCGAAAACGCTGGCCTTTCACGGTCGTTGCGATCGTCCTGTTGGACAATCACTTGCATGCCGTGTGGGCGCTGCCGCCGGGCGATGCGAACTACTCCGTTCGCTGGCGACTCATCAAAGAGAGCTTCACGCGCCGCTGGCTACGGATCGTTGGACGGGGCAGTGCGCGCTCGCGGTCTCGTCAGCGGCGTGGCGAGCAGGCTGTTTGGCAGCGGCGGTTTTGGGAGCACGTTTGCCGCGACGAAGACGATCTTAAGCGGTGCGTCGACTACGTCCATTGGAATCCAAAGAAGCACGGCTTGGTGCAGCGCGTTGCCGACTGGCCCTGGTCGACCTTTCACCGCTTCGTACAGCAAGGGGAATACGATCTTGACTGGGGCGGAAGCGACCCGGCGCCGAAGTTTGACATGCCGGATATCGCGTAGCACCAAACTCGCGAGAACCAACCGACGACCAACGCACGCCATGCTTATGGGATTGGTGCGGCTCGCCGCGCTCGACACACCCTACGTGCTGGCCGATTGAAGGGAAATAGCGCGAGGCTTCCTTTCCGCCCCAACCCTCATTCGCTAGCCGTCTCGCGCGGGCGGCGCATGACGGCCCGCCAACTGTAATCGCGGCCGGGATGCTCGCGGGGCTCGACGACGAAGCCGAGGGCGGCCCCAATCGCAAACGTCGCCAGGCAGGGCACGGCCACCGCCAGCGCCATGCTGGGCACGTGCTGCGACCAGCCGTGGACGACGTCCGCCGCCGGCGCGGGCAGCACGTGCGACGCGGCCAGGCATAGTTCGTGCCAATAGCTCCAGGTCAGAGCGACCATCACCCCCAGCACGGCGGCCGGCACGGCGGAGCGCGACGTGCATCGCGGCAAAAACATGCCGATGAAGAACAGCGCGCCCAGCGGGCCGAGAAACATATTAAAGCTTCGCTGGTTGAGGTCCATGATGTTCAGTTTCGACTCCATCGCCATCATCGCCACGCCGCAGGCCAGGCACGTCACGACCAGGCCCACGCCGAGCGTTAGCAGCCGGGCCACAATCAGTTTGCCCCGGCCGCCCAGCGCGGTCGCCCAGCGGTCGAACACGTCCTGGGTGGCCACGGCCGTAATGCTGTTTACGCCCGAGACGAGCGTCTGCATCGCATCGCACAGAAAACTCGCCAGGATCAAGCCGCCCAACCCCGCCGGCAACTGGTGGGCATAAAAGTGCGGCATTACCTTGTCGGCCGATTCCAGCGGCGACATGCCGGCGGGCAAGTGGTGCGGATGCTCAAGGTAGAAGAAAAGCAGTGCCAGCCCGGAGAGCGCCAACAAAAAGCCGATCGCGATTTGCGAAACGACGCTCACGATATACGACTTGCTGGCGCTGGCCAGCGAGTCGGTGGCGAAGTACCGCTGCAACACCACCTGGTCCGAGCCGTGCGTGCAGATGTTCCAGGTGAACGACATCACGATGGAGGTG
>DATCFX010001473.1:0-3803 GCA_036509275.1 Pirellulales bacterium
AAAGGTGGGCCACGCTCACCAACTCGACGAGCCGGTCGTCGAGGGCGGCGTCGCCAGGCTGCGATCCACCAGCGAAGTGGAACTCGTGGCCCAGCGTTTCGGCGACCAGAGCCGCTTGACGTTCAAAGTCGTGAGCTGGGAAACGCCCGCGGGGCAATTGGTCCGCTTCCAGACCGAAAGCCACATGAGCGACACGACCACCGTGACCGAGGGCCGGGTACACGGCAATGAGTTGCAAATGGAAGTCAAGCCAACGGCAGCCGGCGCCGTGCCGACACGGCAGACGATTGCCTGGTCGCCCGATATCGGCAGCTTCAACGCCGTCGAGCGCTCGCTCCGCGACCATCCCTTGAAGCCGGGTGAGCAACGCAAGATCCGCGCGCTCGAGCCGCTGGTCAACCAGGTGGCCACCAACGAGCTTTCGGCCCGCGACTTCGAAACTACCGATTTGCCGGCTGGCAAGCGGCGGTTGCTGCGCGTCGACCGGGTCACCCACCTGGCCGGCACCAGCATTGCCTCCACGTTCTGGGTCGACGCGTCCGGCGAAGTCTGGAAGATGCGCACCGACGCCATGCAGCAAGAATCCTTCCGCACAACGCGCAATGAAGCGCTGCGTGAGCCGACCGGCGCCGCCGTGGACATCGGGCTGACGAGTGTCATCCGACTGAAAAAGCCGCTCCCCAACGCGCACCAGACGCAGGAAGTCCGCTACCTGGTCGAAATGACCGACGGCGATCCCAGCGAAGTCTTTCCCACCGGGCCGGGCCAGAGCCTGCGCAAACTAGGGCCACATTCGGCCGAACTGACCGTGTGGGCAATTCGGCCCGGCAGCAGCCAGGCGGCAGGCCCCGAGGCCGCGAACTCGGATGGGCCGACGGAAGCCGATCGCCGCCCCAATTCGCTGATCCAAAGCGACGACAGCCGCGTGCGGGCGATGGCCAGCGCCGCGGCCGGCGATGCGACCGATCCTTGGGAAGTGGCCAAACGGCTCGAGGCGTACGTCCACAAAGCGGTGAAAAACAAGAACTTTTCGCAGGCCTTGGGCTCGGCCGCCGAAGTGGCTCGCAGCGGCGAGGGAGATTGCACCGAACACGCCGTGCTGCTGGCGGCCTTGGCCCGGGCCCGCGGCATTCCCGCCCGCGTGGCGCTGGGCTTAGTCTATGCGGACCCGGCGGGGGTCTTTGCCTTTCACATGTGGACCGAAGTCTACGTGCGCGGCAAGTGGGTGCCGATCGATGCCACGCTTGGCCGCGGCGGCATCGGCGCCGCGCATCTCAAGATCGCCCAATCCAGCCTCGCCGGCGCCGACCATCTTGCCAGCTTTTTGCCCGTCGCCCAAGCCCTCGGCCGGCTCAAGCTGGAAGTGCTGTCCGTGAAATAGCCGGGGCTTATGTGCCATGACAGAAGCTGATTGGCGACTGCAAGGGCAGGACCGATTTCTTAAAGGAGCAATTTTCGAATGGCGGCGCTACACAAAGTACCGGTCCGAATGGGACCACGATCACTGCGAATTCTGCGGGAAAAAGTTCTCCGAATTGCCGGCGGATTTAAACGTCGGTTATGCGACGCTCGATGAGCGCTGTTGAAACCGGTCAAGCCATTGCGAAGCAGCCAGCGGGGCATCGTTGGCTGCCCGGTCATATGCCGCCCGCAAATCTTGTATCGCCAGTCGTTGGAGAACGACCCGATAGGTCACTGTTGCCCCTCGGCGTTGCGGCTATTCCGCACTTGCTCCAGCGCTTCGGCCAGCGGAATCCCCATATCGCCGGCTCGCCATTCGGCCACCGCTTCGCGGACGGCAATCAGATCTTCATCCTCCTCGGCCAGCGCGCGCAGTGCGTCGCGCAAGACTTCGTCTTCGGTCGCGTAAAGCCCGCTGGCTAGCCGCGCTTCAACGAGCTGATGCAAATCGGGTGGAAAGGCGTAGCTCATCGATGAAACTCCACATTGAAAACTAGCGTCAGTCCATCATACCTAATGGCGCAACGGCTCGACACTCGTGGCGAGCGGCAAGCGCCAGCTTGCCGGTGATTCGGCGCGACGGGGCGGCGGCAACTTACCGGGAGGCTTGCGCCTCCCGCTCGCCTGATGCGCCGCGAAACTCAATGCTTGGGCGGCTGGTAGCTGCCGGGAACTTTGCGGAAGCTGATCGCCAGCCGGTTCCAACTGTTGATGGCCACGATCGCCAAGGTCAAGTCGACCAGCTCTTTTTCGCCGAAGTGCTGCCGGGCCAGTTCGTAAACATCATCGGGAACGTGCGTCTGCGATACTTCGGTAACCGACTCGGTCCAGGCCAGTGCGGCACGCTCGCGGTCGCTATAAAACGGGGTCTCGCGCCAGGCATTCAACTCGTACAGCCGCTGCTCGGTTTCGCCGCGAGCCCGGGCGTCCTTGCTGTGCATGTCGATGCAAAATGCACACCCGTTGATCTGCGAAGCGCGGAGCCTGACCAGGTCAAGCAGCGCGGGCTCCAGGCCGCAGCCATGAATATAGCGTTCGAGTCCCAAGAGCGCCTTGGCGCCATCCACAGCCATCTTTTCCACATCGATTCGCGCTTGCATTCGATGCTCCTTTCGTGCTGACGAACCCTGGCGATATCACTCCTGCGGCAGCGTGAAGTCGGCGATCCAGAGCTGGCTGGTGTGATCGGTCGAGCGGTTGCTGGTCCACATCAGTCGCTTGCCGTCGGGCGAAAAGACGGGCAACACGTCGGCCGAGGGATGGTCGGTGATGCGCGTGATCGGCCCGGGCGCGGGCATGCCGTCGCGGATCGCATACTTCATCAGCCGCAAATCGTAATTGGGCCGCTGCTTCGGAACCGAGTGGTCCGCGCCGGTCCAAATGATGTAGGGCTCGGTCGGGTGCCAGTAGGGGGCCCAATTCACGGTTTGCAGATTGTCGGTCAGCGCCACTTCGTGCTGGCCATCGACGCTGATGACATAAATCTGCAAGTACTCGGCCTTCTGGCGATCGCTGCGAAACACGACCCAGCGTCCGTCGGGCGAGAAGAAGGGCCCGCCATCGTAGCCCGGCGAATTGGTCAACTGCCGCACGCCCGAGCCGTCGGCATTCATGATGTACAGGTCGGGGTCACCGTCCCGCGTGCTGCAAAACACGATGGATCGGCCGTCGGCCGAGTACGAGCCTTCGGCATCGTAGCCGTAGGTCGTCGTCAGCGGGTGAAGGTCCTTGCCCTGCAAATCGCAGGCGAAAATATCCATGTGCGGATCAAACACCCACGAGTAGCGCGGCCGGCGGCCGAGCCGGGCGTTTTCCGCCTGCTCCGCCCGCTCTTTGGCTTCGGTCTGGTCGAGCTGCGGATCCAAATGGCTCGAAGCGTAAATCAGGTGCTGCCCGTCGGGATGAAAATAAGCACACGTCGTGCGCCCGCGCCCCATGCTGATGCGGACGGGCTCGAGCCGCGAGGGCGACACCAGCGGTTGCAAATAAATCTGGTAGAACGGATAGTCCTTGCTCACCGCCTGGTAGACGATCAGCCGGGCGTCAGGCGAAAAATAGCCTTCGCCCGCCTTGGTGAAGTCATGCGTGATCTGCCGCAAATGGCTCAGATACCGTGGCTCGATCGACTCCGCAGCGCTGGCCGGCTGGCTACTGCCCGGCGGGGCACCAGGCGCTGGGCTCGGCGATTGCCCATGCACATCGCCGGTGACGGCCCAGATGCCAAAAAGCAATGCCCACGCCGCCCAGGAATTTTGTTTTGCGCTCAGCATGCTGGATCGTCGACCTCCGGCTGGGGAATCATCGGATTTTGTATCGGGCAGTGGAACATTTGGAATTGCCGT
>DATCFX010001474.1:0-2992 GCA_036509275.1 Pirellulales bacterium
GAGACGTTGGCCATGCCATCCGTTTCCAGAATGACGAAGCGTTGGGCACCCTTGCGGCCAAGACCGCCGACCGCCTGGGTGCGCAGATTGGCGTTGGCGCTGAACTGGTTGTAGGCCAGCATCAGGCCGTAGCTGGTGGCCGTGTTGCCGCAGTAATCGCCGTGGGCCCGCGGGGAGTTCAGACCGTTGGAATCCCAGGGGCGCACGTCGGAACTGCTGCTGTTGGCCGGATACCAGAGCGCGTTGATCATGCTGGAGTAACTGCGGCCGAGCGTCACCTGCGGGTTGTCGAACACGCCCACGCCGGTGGGATCGCCGGCGTAAGTGGGCCGGCCATAATAGATCAGCGAGACCATGTCGTTGGGATGGTTGTTCTGGATATCCATCACCGCGCCGGCAATGCCCAGCTTGGCCGCCACCATCGACACGTCGTGCGCCGTGCCGGAAATCAAGCCCGTGTCGAGCATGTACTGGATCATCGTCATCGGTCCGAACCAGAAGCGATGCCGCGGCCGTAGCGGGTTGTCCGTTGGCCCGACGAAGGCGGTGCCGTTGTACTTGGTGGATGAGTCGGGACCCGTGATTGTGACGCTCGTGCCGTCGCCGCAGGCAAAGTCCGGCCCATAGCTGCACGTGGAACTGCCCGGATGCTGGACGGTGCCGAACGGGTCGCGCCAGACGCCCAGCGTGAAGTCGATATATTCCTTCCAGAACCGCTGATCGGCGTTGGAAATGGTGCTGTTGAGTTGCGTATGATCGTAGGCCGCCGCCGGCACGTCGGTCGGAATCGAGCTGTAGAGCAGGATATTGCCCGACCGCAGTTGCGTGGGAAACGGATTGGGCGAACTGGCGATCCAACTCAGGATCGCTTTGTAGTTGATCGTGTAATTGCCCGGCGGATCCTGCCAGTTGCCGTTGGCGTCGTAGAGGGCCAGGTTATTGCCGACCGGCGTGCTGGCGGAACCGACGTAGAAGAATTTCTTGCGCCAGTCGTTGGTGGCCAGCGCATCCGGCGGCCAGATGAAAAACGTCTTGCCCCAATAGCCGGGCCCTTCGGTGTAGCCGTTGAACGTCTTGCCGGTAAAGTATTTGTAGCCTTGGGCGACGAATTTTTTGTTGGCGGTATTCGTCAAACTCGTACTGCCGGAAATCTCAGACAGGCTGCGGCCGGGAGGATTTCCCGCCTTGTCACTGCCGGTCGTCAGGTAGGTATCACCCAGCGGTGCGGTGTTGGTGGCGGCCGTGACGTTGGTGAAACCCGAGGCCGCCGCACCGCCGCGACTGTTTGCATAAAAATCGTTGACGATGGCCGGCACGCCCGCGATGGACGTCGTGATATTGCACAACCCCACCAGTGGATCGCCGCTGTTGGTACACTGGATCGTGGCCGCCGGCGAAAAGCTCGGTGCATAGACGCCCCATTGCGGAAACGTCGAGTCCGTATTGTTCGGCGTGTTGAGGTCGCTGCCCAGATAGCCTTCGCAGTTCCACAGGTCGGTCTCGTTGTTCATCGAGCCTGAGAAATCGATCACAATCGCCACGTCGCGCGGACGATAGGCGGCCATGGCGGTGGCCGAAATGTTGAATGAACTGATGCCCAGCGCTTTCGAAAAGAATCCCGCCCGCGTGGGCGAAACCACGACTTGCATCAAGTTGTAATTGTCCGGCGCCGTGGGCGCACCAACGGTCGGCACGAACGTCTGCGAACCACTGTTGTAGTACAGGTAGCCCGGCGACGGGGCCGCGTCCGTGGTCTTGACGGCGATGCCCAGAATCTGATTGACCGCGGCCGCCGTCTGGGCGGTTGCCACGGCCGTCGACGTGTTGGTGCCGGTATTGCCGTTGAGGGCCCGGGCACCGGCCATGGCCGCGTTGTCGGCTGCGCTCTGGCATTGGGTGACGGCGATCGCCAGGGCCCCGATGTCGACGGCCAAGGCCACAAAGCCCAAGACCGCCACCAGCAGCAGGGCAAACAACGGAAGAACCGATCCGCGGCGAACGTGCTTCGGATCGACCGCAAAATAACTTCTCCGCAACACCTCTCCCCTTGCGGGAGAGGGCCGGGTGAGGGGGCCGGAAAAGAAGGGGAAGCGATTTTGCGGTTGATCTTGGCTGTTCATAGCGCTGCGAGTCTTTGCTGGTTGGTCCATGGTCGGTGCTTCCGATCGGCCTGGCGCCGGTGTCAATAGGCTTCGCTGTACATGACCGCGGTCGCCTTCAGCGGCACCAGGCTGGGGAGCATGCTGAACGTCGGCGTCATGGCCTGGTAATTCGCCGACATTTGCACGCCGATGCAATTGGTCAGGCTGGCGCTGGTCCACGTGCCGATGTTGGCGCCGGTGGTAGGATCGGCTTCATAAACCGTGATATTGACGCTGGCCAACTGCTGGCCGGCGAGATAATTCGTCACCGTGGCTTGAATCTGCGCGGTGCTCATCGTGCTGGTGCTGACGATGGCTTGCCGCGCGCCTTCGCGCACGGCGTTTTCCATCAATTGCTGCATCATGATCACGCGGCCGAAATCGAACAGCGCCAGCACGAACATGATCGCCAGGCCGAGCACCAGCGCCGTTTCCACGGCCGTGACCCCGCGCCGCGGGCCGCACCGCAGTGCCCCATGCGCATCGGGCCGGCCGATTATGCGGCCAGACGACAACGCGCCGCGCGGGGCGAACGGTCGAGAACGTCGCGATGGCGCGGTGACGATCATCATGGACTCGCGAGGACCCTAATAGCCGGCCGGCACCGTGATGCTCGACGGATAGCTCTGGCCGTTGTTCGAATTCCAGATGCTTGTCGCGGAAAGCACGGTGGAAGCGTTGGTGACGAGCGTGGCCGAGGTCCAGCGCACATTGGTGAACGGCAGCGTGACGGTAATCTGCAACTGGTCGAACTCGGTGGCAGCCGTGGCATCCAGGCCTGGATTTGTCAGGTCCGAGACGGTGACGACCGCATTGGTGGTTGTCAGCCCGGCCATCGACAGGTAATTCAG
>DATCFX010001475.1:0-6570 GCA_036509275.1 Pirellulales bacterium
GCAGGGCCAGCATCAGGCGCTTGACCAATTGCTGCGCCAGCGACTTCCTGGCCGGCGGCAGGGACTCGACGACGGCGAGCAAACGCTCGATCTCGGCCGGTGCGTGCGCCGCGCCGACTTGCGCCGCCAATTGGCCGAGCATCGCCTGGCCGGCAGAGCTGCTGCAAAACAGATCGTTGGCGGCCAGCCGAGCGGCCAACTCGCCGGCGCGGCCGGCAGAGGAACAGAGTACGGCCAGACGCGTCCATGAGTCTTCCACGTCACGCACCGCGATCGACGCCAGGGCATGCTTCACGCCGGGCTGTGGAAAAGTTCCGAGTGAAAAAGCCACTTGCCGGCGCACGGCGGCCGAGGGATCGTCGGCCAAGGACATCAGCCGGCCGCATACCCAGTTATTGTTGGGCAGATTCTCGGCCACGATAGCGGCATGCTCGCGCACTTGGGCATCGGGATCGTTCAAGCCGCGAATTACGGCCTCGGGGTGGAGCACACCGAGCGTCGCCAGCGCGTACAACGCGTGCATCCGGCCCAGCGGCGAGGGACTGGCCTGCCATTTTTCCAAATCCTGGCGCGCGGCTGGATCGCGCCGCTGGGACAACAGCCGCGCAGCCATGTCCCGATGCCAGCCATCGTCGCTGAATAGCAACTCCGCGACAAGCGCATCCGTACTCGCGGTACTCCACGGAATCGGCTTGGTCCGCTTGGGACGCACAAAGCCGTCGGGCACGATGCGGTAGATGCGGCCGCGATCGATGCCGCCGGAGGGATCGACCTCTTTGAGCAAGTTCGCCGGCAGGAAGTCGGCCCCTTCGATCAGCTCGCGATACATGTCCACAATGCACAAGCAGCCGTCGGGCGAGGCGGCCATTTGCACCGGCCGGAACCAATTGTCCGTCGAAGCCAGGAATTCGGTGTCCCCATCGGCATCAACCGCCTTGAATGCCGCGCCCTTGGGCTCGAGCACAAAGCGGTGGACGAGATTGGCGGCCACTTCGCCCACGAAGATATTGCCGCGATACTTCGCCGGGAACGCGTTGCCACGATAGACGGTCAGCCCGCTGGCGCTGGAAAAATAGCTGCCATTCGGCTGGCGCTGGCCGGCCGCCGCCCGCTGCCGGGCGCGCATCGCATCGCGGCTTTCGCGCCAGGCTTCCCGAGCGCTCCGGCGGTGCAAAGTCGAGGTCGGGCTGATGGGTGTGATTGCCAGCCCGGCATTGGCGCCGATCACCACGGGATTGCGAGCCAGGTAGCGGTTGTCGTACATCACCTGCCAGACGGGCATGCTATTGGAGCAGGCGAACTTGTGGCCCCAGTCGTCCATTGTCATGCCATATTGGCCCGCCCCGCCGGCGAGCGTCCAGTCGTGCGTGCGGGGATCGAAAGCCAGGCCGAGATTGCGGACTGAAATCGGCTTGTCCTGCGGCCGGTCGACGCGCTGGATCATACCACCGGCCAGGCCGACGGAGACATGGACGCGATTGTCCAGGCCCCAGCGGAGCGAGTTGAGCATCGCCTCGCCGGCATGATCGCGATCGAAGCCGGTGAAGATCCGCTCGCGCACATCGGCCCGACCGTCGCCGTCGGTATCCTTCAGATACAGGATGTCGGGCGCGGCGGTGACGAACACTCCGCCGTCGTAGCAGAGCACGCCGGTGGCGAATTTCACATCGTCGGCAAACGCGGTGGCGTGCTCGTAGCGGCCGTCGCCGTCGCGATCTTCCAACAGGCGAATCGCACTGGTGCCATGCGGGCGCGTGGCGGCGAAGTCGTTGTACTCGGTGTACTGGACGACATACATCCGGCCGTCTTCGTCGAAATCGATGGCCACCGGCGTGCGGATCAGCGGCTCGGCCGCGACCAGCTCGACGTGAAAGCCCGGCTGCACGGAGATCGAGCGCAGCGACTCTTCGGGCGATTTGGGCGTGGCGCGTGCCACCGGCTTGGCTGACGGGGCGGCCCATGCCGAAGCGGTCAGGCCCAAGAACACGGCGATCGGCTTCAAGAGATTTAAGTTCACGTTCAAGGCCAATTCAAATGACGGTGCAGGAAGGCGAAGGTGCCGATGCCGTTGATCGTGTGCGGGCCGTCGAAATACTCGAGTGTCGTCCGGCCGGGAATCCGCAGATCGGTATACAGCAGCCGGACCTTGGCGTATTCGAACGAGACCCATTCATCCAGGCCCACGCCGTCGCGATGCCCGCGCTCGACCATGAACGGGCGGGGAGCGATCAGGTTGGCCATTTCGGCATAGTTGAAAGTACTGCCCAGGTCGAACTCGAAGATCTCATACTCCGGTTTGGCCAGATAGCTGGCGCGCATGCGGTTCGAGGCGTTCTTCTCGACCCACTCGTTGAAATCGCCGGAGCAAATCGAGAGGCAATAATTCTCGACCAGGGCCGGAATGCGCATGGCCGACTTGCCGCCGTACGACAGGCCGTAGAACGCGATCCGCTTGCCATCGACCATCGGCAACGTGCTCAGCCAATTCACGGTCTGCTGGTGCTGCGGCACGATCGTCGAAAACAGCGTCTTCTTCAGCGGATTGCTTTTGAGCTGTAAGCTGCGAAAGCGGTCCTTGAAAATATAAAGGTTCTGCGGCGCGTAGGTGATGAATCCGCGTTCGGCCAAAGTCGCGGCAAAACAGTGATAAAAGTGCTCGGCCGGCCCGTGCTCGATCACGTCCTTCGGCCGGCCTTCGAGCCCATGCTGACACACCACCACCGGCCGCTTCTGGCCGGCGGGAATGTTCTTGGGCACCAGCAAAATGCCATAGGCGATCACGTCGGGAAACACGTCCATCACCACTTCATAGCCGGTCCACAGCGGCTCGTCGTAGACTTTGCGGGTCCGCGGCTTGGGAGCCATCAGCGGCAACTCGAAGCGGCCGATCACGTCGTCGTAGAAGTACCTGCGATAGCGGCGCGTGCTCTGTTGCCACTTGGCCGGATCGCGTGATTTGCGATCGGCATCGGCCCAGAAGTTGTTGCGCACATATTGCGAGTCGGCCAACAGGCTTTGTGTGTAATCGTTCAACTCCTCAAATTGCCGGTGCATACGGTCGGCGGCCACCGGCAGCGGACGTTTGAGACTGGCGGAACTGCCGGGCGCGGCCAGCTTGGCCTGCGCATCGAGCGCGTGCAGAAACGTCGTGAGTGCTTTGTCCGAGCCGGGCGGCCCGTTGCCGCCTGCGCTGGCGGCGATGATCCAGGCGTTTCGATCGGGAAGCCCGTGCACCAGTTTTGCCGCGCGGCCGAGCTCGGCCGCCACGGCGTCCAGAGCCGGTGTTTCGAGCTTGCCGGGAGCGGCGCCTCCCCCGCGTCCCTTGCGCGGCTTCGGCGGCCCATCGACGGCCGGCACGCGGCTGGCTTCGACCACCAGCGCGCGCGGCGCAATGAGCGAGGCCAGCTCGGCATCGCCGAATTCGTCCAGCAGACCGAACACGTTGCGGTAGATGGGCTCTTGCCACACGTTGTTGCGCGGCCCGAAATAACCGCTCACGCCCACGACATCCAAGCGCGGATCGAGCGCCCCGGCATACAGGGCCAGCAAACCGCCTTCGCCATAGCCGAAGATGCCGAGTTTGCGATGCCGCGTCGTCCGCTGGCCGTCGAGCCAATCGACCAGGGCTTCGATTTTTTGCACTTCGTAACCGATGATGTGCCGGCCCAGTTCGAAGGCCCCGCGATAGATGAATTCGCGATGCGGCAGGTTCGAGGGCTGCGTGCCCCGCGCGCCGATCGACCAGGTGTCGTCGCGGTTGATGATCACCGGCACCCACACGCGGCAGCCGCTCTCGGCCAGCCGCCGGGCGATGTCCGATCCGGCCGCCCCCTCAGTCAGGCCGGCCAGCAGTTCGGGCGTCTGATCCGCGTCGGGCACGACAATACACTCGGCCAGCGGCTGCTGCCGCTTGGGCTCCAGCACGAGCCCCTCGCCGTAGACGCCGCGAAACACCGGCCAGCGGATCGTGCGGACTTCATAGCTCTCGGCTTCGGCCAGCACGGACGATTGTCCGGCGAGAGCCGTCGTTTCGGGCACCGACGGCAGGCGTGTGTCAACCGCACCGATGATCTTAGCCAGGTGCTGGCGATTGGGGGCTACCGAGACCTCATATTTGTCGCGGCTGGACAGGTCGCGGTGCCAATGCCGCTCGCGCCGGCCGACCGACTGGTCGATCTGCTTGAGCAGGAAGCGATCGACGCCTGCGACCAATTGGTCGGTCAGGTCGCCTTTGGCAGTCAGCGGCTCGGTGCCCGGCAGCGGCACCACGGGATCGGCCGCCCGAGCAGAGGCGCCGGCGACCGCGAAACACAGCGAAAATAACAGGGCTCGCAACATGGCGGTGACCTCCAATCCGGGCGGGATTCGTTTGCGGTCGTCTGGCGGGCTGCGTATTATGCGGCAAAGCGTGGGGAGCCGCGGGCAGGACCGTCATCATACTTGGGGTCGTTACCGGGAGCAAACAACCACGCTCGGGGCCGGGCGACGCGGGTTTTGGCAAGCGCTTGCCACGGCCGGGGCCCAGTCGGCTATGGCGCCGCAGTCAACATTTTGAATCAAGCGGGCGGCTAGGCTCTTGACTTCGGGTAGCGCCGTCGCGCGCAATAATAGATGAAGCGCCGTGTGAGGCGCCGCATATCTGCTTGTCTGTAAGGATCGACTGAAAAATGACTTGTCCGCAACCCTCGCTCCCCTTGCGGGAGAGGGTAGGACGCCGCTGTTTCTGATACTTTCGACCGCACGATGCGGCCGGCTGGCTCGGCAAGTCCGGGGGCTCGGCGGCGCAGCGGCCAGTCGTATGCACCTTTTGATCGCCAACCGATGAAGCAAGCGTTGATTCAGACCTGCGGCGCCGTCCTGCTGGGTGCCGGCCTGGGCCTGGCCGCGCACTGTGCCGCCGACGCCGAGGATCGCAACTTTTGGCTGCTGATCGTGATCGTCGCCTGCGGAGCCGGCGGCGTCTATCTGATGTTCGTACACACCCTGCGCCGGCGGGTGGTGTTCAAATTCGAAGGCGGCTTCATGGACGGCAAGACCCTGATCGGCGACTTGAAGGATCAGGCCCAGGGCAAGAGCGCCAACGAGGCGGTGCGCCACTACTTCAATACCGATCGCGGCGCGGTCGGCCAGCGCTTTTGGTCCGCGTCGGACTACATGGTCGATACGCTGCGAACGCACGGCGGCGATGTGACTGCACTGCGCGCGGCCAGCCGCGACCCCCGCTTTCAATGCGATCATTACGAAGTCGTCGATCGGCGCGAAAAAGACAGCGAGATCCACGTCCGGGCCAAGTTCATCCCTTCCTGACGCCGCTTGCCCGTCTTAGTCTGCCCCGCCCCGTCTACCTGGCTTTCGGGCATTGAATTTCCCGTTCAAGCGTTACGGGCAGCACAACCGATACCCACCAACGGAGCGCGGGCTCCAGCGCGCTGTGGCTGCGCAGACGGATCGCCAATGGCCTGGGCTGGTAGCAGCGGCGCGGGCGCGCATTTTCCCCTGCTGTTCGAAAGCAGTCGAAGGGACCCCCACTGATGCGGCGGGCGTGCTGGATCGCGATGGCTCTGACGGCCTGCCTGGCACCGCAATTAGCGGCGGACGCCCCGCGGCCAGCCGATGCGGGCGGGCCCGCGCCGATTGCCACCCGGCAGAACGTGTTCGCCATCCCGTTTCGCGTCGACAACAACGGCAGTGGCAAGCAAGCGGCGGAAGTACAACTGCACTTATCAGTCGATAGCGGCGCTAGCTGGCAATTGGCCAGCCGAGTGCCGCCCACGGCCGGCCGCTTCAAGTTCACCGCGCCGCGCGATGGCCAATACTGGTTCATGGTGCGCACGCTCGACCAACAAGGCGTGTTGCGGCCGAAAGGTCCGCCAGCGGCCGAATTAAAGGTCATCGTCGATACCACGACTCCCCTGCTGGAGCTCACGGCGCAGCGCGGCAACGCGGGCGAGTTGCGGGCCCAATGGCGGATCCGCGATGCCTTTCTGCGGTCCGACAGCCTGAAGATTTCCTATCGGGCCACGGCGAGTCGTGATGCCTGGCAGCCGGTAGCGGCTGATCCGCTCAAACCGGAGCCCGCCACCGGAAGCCTGGTCGGCGAGGCCACCTGGTGGCCGAACACGGCCGATGCCAGCGTCACCATTCGCGCCGAAGTCGCCGATCTGGCCGGCAACACAACGGCCAGCCAGGCCCGGCTCGATTCGGCCGCGGCCCTGGCTGCGGCACCGCCCGGCGCAACGCTGCCCCCCCAAATCCTGCCGCTGCCGCCGACCGAAGATGCGGGCCCCGGCTCCGCAGCCGGCATGCCGCTGGCGCGCAACTTGCCGCCGGTTGCCGATTCGCCAGCCGCCTGGCCGCTCTCGCCCGCTAATCCTGACGGAAGCGCGAAGCCTCGTGCGAAAACCAAAGCCCGGCCGCTGGAACCGGCCGTCTCGTGGCCGGCGCAAAAGATGGCCGAGCCGCTGGTGCAGGCCGAGGCTGTCACGCCGCCGCCGAAGATGCCAACGTCATTTCCAAATGGCACACCGCCGGCCGAACAACTGCCGGTGCCATCGGCGGCCGGGCCAACCG
>DATCFX010001476.1:0-14949 GCA_036509275.1 Pirellulales bacterium
CGATCGCCACTTCCCACAATCCGTTTTGCGCTTGCAGCAATACGGCCGTATGCACGGCGCCGCAGCCGAGCAGCACCAGCAGAAACGTCCCGAACGCCTCGCCCAGCATCGCGCCGATCATCGGCGGGAGCGCGCGGATCGGTTGCCCCTCTGCACTGGAATCGCTCATTTCGCGCAATCCTGCGGATCTCGGCGGAAAACTCTCGTTCTAGTTTGCCTACCCACAACAGGCAAGCCGCAGGCCGACGGAAATGGGCCGTACGAAAGTAGCTGGCAATTCGGGCAGGCCCGCGTCGACGGCTGGCGGCCGACGGCTTGACACGAGCGGCGGAGCGGCGTTAGGAAGGCATCGTTGAACGGTCACCCATGTTAAGGAGATGGTATGCAAATCCAGCCCTATCTGTTCTTCGACGGCCGGTGCGAAGAGGCGATCGAGTTTTATCGCAGCGCGCTGGGCGCCGAAGTGCAGATGCTGATGCGCTTCAAGGACAACCCCGAGCCGCAAGAGGGCATGGTCCCGCCCGGCGCCGAGAACAAGGTAATGCACGCGCAGGTTCGCGTGGGCGAGACGATGGTCCTGGTCTCCGACGGCCGCTGCCTGGGAAAGGCCAGCTTCCAGGGTTTTGCCCTTTCGCTCACCGTGGCCGATGCTGCCGAGGCCGACCGGCTATTCAATGCCCTGGCCGCCGGCGGGCAGATTCAAATGCCGCTGAACAAGACGTTCTTCTCCCCACGCTTTGGCATGGTCGCCGACCGCTTCGGCGTGACTTGGATGGTTTACGTGGCGAAATGAAAACTATTGCGTCGATGTCGACGACGTGGCTGTGACGCGGGTGAGGGTCAGCAGCCAATCGCCGCCGCCGCCACTGGCGAAGGACTGGGGCCGGCCGCCGCGGTTGTTCACGCACCAGAGCAGCGTGTCGCCGTCGAGCTTGTAGATGCCGAGACACGTCTGGCCAGCCCGGTTGCCTTCGGTGTAGATGGCATCCATGTTCCCGGTTTTGCCGTCGCCGGTCATGGTGAACGTGCCGGCGCCCAGGCTGTCGTCGCCTCCACCTTTGCCGATTTCGCGGCCCACGATGTGGTTGCCATTGACCGTCAGTTCGAGCTGTCCGCGACCTTCAATGCGGCCGCGCCACACGGTGGGTCCCGCCTTGGCGCCCGATTTATTGTCGCCGCCGGCCAGACTTGCCGATCCGCTGGCGGCGTCTGCCGCGGCGTCGGCTACTTTTTTCAGCTCGGCCAAGTCCAGCTTGCTATCCCGATTGGCGTCGAGGCGGACAAAGCTCTGGGCCAGCTTGCCCCATTCGACCCGCGAGATTTTGCCGTCGCCGCCAAGGTCGCCCAGCTTCATGAGTAGCTCGGCAGCGCCGCCGGTGGCTTGCAACTCGGCGGCGTCGAGCGCGTTGTCTTTGTCGGCATCCAGACGGCTAAACGTCTGCTTGAACTTCGACCATTCGGTCCGCGAAATGGCGTTGTCGCCATCGGTGTCGATGAATCCGATCCCCTTGGGCGGCGTTTCGTCGCCCGACTGTGCGGACTCGGCATTGGGCGAACTTGCCGGCGGCGTTTTGGCGGCGCGCGACGCGGAGTTGTTCCGCAGCCGCGCATGCGCCGTGAGAAACTCGTCGTGCGTGAGCCGCTCGCTCGGGCCTTTGCCGGCCGCCTTAAAGATCCTTTCCAGATACGACCGCGTGCCGACCGTGGCATCGTCCATCGTCAGCACGCCGTCGGCGGACGTATCGAGCTGGCGAAACATGGCCTCGGCCGACTTGGTTTCCTGGCCGCTGGCGACGCCCTGCCAGGCGAGCAGCAAGCCAACGCCCAGCACCGCGCAGTGAAGCAGCAGGGCAAAGCGTGGCGGCTGGCTTGGTGATGCGATCCTCGTTCTTCCCATGTCAGCACAGGTCCCCTGCCGGGCAGTAGCCAAACGTTTGCCGCCAACCGCAGCGTGCGAGAATTCGCCGGATATCGCTGCGAGAGATGTTTCCAACTGCCATCGTAGCCGGGACGGCTTGGGGACGCTATCGATCCGAAGTCCTGCGCGGGCACGCGCGCAGCTGCCCCTCTGTAGTGTAAACCGGATAACGCCGCCGGTTGAGGACAGCCCCAGCCAGAAATGGCGAAACTGCCGCTGCAATGCACCCCAGGCACGCGTAGCTGCTAGCTGGGCGGACCGAACTTGCCATCGAAAGGACGCAGCATGAGCACCGGGCGCTTTGAGAAATCGCGACTCGCGCGGCTGCACGAAGTCATGTCGGGCTACGTCCAGCGCGGCGAGGTGCCGGGGCTCGTGCTGCTCGCCAGCCGGCACGGCGAGGTACACGTCGATTCCCCGTGACAATTTGATGTGGCCCGATTGAGGGAAAGGGGCTGGCCCAAGCAAGCAGGCGGCTGGCAAATCGATTCCTACCGCTGAGCAGCGGCAGCCGCCGGTGGGGGCATGAGGGCGGCGCCTTGCCACTCGACGTACGAGCGCACATCGGTCGGTCGGATTTCTAATTCGATCTCCAGGTCGCGGCCGGCGTAGCCGTCGAGCTTGACGAGCAGCGGACGACGGGGGCCGATTTCAGTCCAAATGGGCACGGCGACCGTGTCGACGCGAATGCCGTTGACGCGAACCTCGACGTCGGAAGGCGTCGCTAGCTTTTCGCGTCGGCCGATCAGCACCGCCAGCGATTCGCGGCCGGCTTCGACGTGCAGCCGGCGCGACAACGTGAGCGGGCCGTTCAGCGGCAGGATCGCCAGGCGGAAAGCCGGCCGCTCGTGATCGCGCTGGTCGAACAGGTTCACCAGCCGCCAGTCGATGCCGTGATCGCCGTCCAGGCTCCAGTCCTGCAAAGCAGCAATGGCCGAAGCCGCACGCCGATCGACGGTCAACTGAAGCTCGGCGGATTGCAATTCGAGGCACGGTTCCAGCCAATCGAAAACATCGCGAATATCCAGCGGATCGGCACTGGAAGGGCGATCCTTCGCGGCCGCGTCGGCCACCAGCACCAGCCGCAGCGGCTCTGACGTGGAGCGCGGGAGCGCGAGCGGCCCGGTGTTCAACACGCGTTTCGAGCCGATGAGCAAATCGCTCTCAAACAGCGGCCGATGCGGAGCCGAGCTTAAGAAAACCTGGCCCCGCGCGCAGCCGCCCTCGCCGGCTGCTTTGTCCAACGCCAGTCGGCTTCGAAAACTTTTGGCGACGGCCGGCAGTACGAACTGCAGCTCGTGGCTGGCATGCACGCCAAAACCCCAGCCAAAGGCCTCGCCCGCCGCTGCCAATCGATCGCCATGCACATTCGCATCCAGCCGCCAGTGCTGCCAGCCGGACGACAGTGCTGCACGGTGCGTACTGGCGACAGGATCGATCCAGGTGAGCGGGAGCTGGTTGCTCGGAAAAAACTGCCACTCCCGAATTTGCGATTGCTTCACAAAAAACGTGTCCAGGCTCCAAACCGGTTGCACGGCTTGAAACGCGTGGTCGGGGTCTGCCGTCTCGCCGATTGCCCGGGTTTGCAAGCGCTCGAGCGAAGTTGTGAGCCGCAGTCCGTCGGGCGTGCTGAGGCGCACGAGGTTGGTCGCGCCGACGGGGGCGAGCACGGCGAGCCGTCGGAGGTGCGTTTCCCACGAGTCGCTGCGCGGCAGATGGATTTCGGCAATGTCCGCGATGGGGACCGCGAGCGAGCCATTTTCGGTCAGCAGCCGCACGCCCGTGTCGCTCCAGCGGATCGCGCGAAACGCCTGACGCCTGTCGCCCCGATAAAAGAGCGTGCCCGGCTGATCGTGCAATCCCGGCCGCGATTTCCATACGACCCGTCGTAGGTGTTCGACCGCGACGCGAATCGTCGCGCGCGGCGGCATGCCCGGCAGGTCGATCGCCACGCGGGGTTCGACGAGCAAGTGCGGCGGCAACTGGTCGTAGGGCGCATCGCCTCCCGCTCGAAAGCCGACCACGTTGCCCGGCAGCGAGTCGCCGCCCTGCAACTCTACAAACGTCGCCGGCGACGATGCGGCGTCCGCACGGTTGTTGCGCAGCCAATGTGCCGGACGTGCGAGATCAAGCAGCGCGCGACCGGCCAGAGTCGGCCGGGCGTCGGAACCGTGCCAGCCCTCGATCGTGTCCGCCGAGAGCCTCGCCCCGTCGGGCCACTCGGCCGCGTAATGGGGCGCGGCAGCCTCAATCGCGGGCGGTACGAGCGCAGGCGCACTCAGCCAGAACAGCAGCACGAGGCCGCCCATGTGCAAGCTCGACAACACCCAGCCGGCTGGCGCGTACTCGGTCGTTCGGCTTGGCACAAAACTTCCTGCCGGCGCGGCCCTACGGGGTCTTGCTGACTCGCACCAGTGGGAACGAGCGCACGAGCGCGGGCAGCCGGAACGTGGCATGCTGCCGATCCTGCGTGAGAACCGGCACGCGATCGACGACGAAACTGCCTAGTTCATGGAGATGGACCGTGCCGTCTTGATTCGTGTCGGCGGATCCCGCAAGCGCTTCGAGCAGGGCTTGGGCAAAAGCTCCCTGCGCCGGCGCGGCCCCGCGCCCGGCGATGGCGATATCGATCGGCAGCTCGCGCCGGCTGGCCGAGGTGAGCACGACCACGCCGCAATCGTCGGCCAACAAGCTGCGGATCAGTGGATCCACCGGGCCGCGAAGATGCTCGCCGGGCCGTGCCGCCGGCGCTTGCGATGTGGGATGGGCATCGAGCAGCAGCACGATCTTGCCGCGCGTTGAACCGAAGATCTGCTTCAATTCGCTCATGGCGATCGCCGGCCCCGCGGTGGCGGCCTGGGCATTCACGGCCAACAGTTGCGGCAGTTGCTGGTCGTCTTGCTCGGCTCGGACGGAGAGGAACACTACGGCCGTATCGGCCAGCGTCATTTCGCCCTGTAGCAGTGTCAGGGCTTGCAGCAGGGCCGTGCGTGTCGCCTGCCCATCGGTGAGCACCTGCACTTCTACCTTGCCAAACAGTGTACGGCCGCGCGGCGCCAGCGATTCGGCAATGGCCCGGGCATCGGCAGTCGCCAGCGGCAATCGCAATCCGGGCTCCTCGTAGGCCGAAATACCCACGGCCAGGATGTACAGATTACCGGGCGCTAAGGTGGCCGACCGCGGCTTGCCAGACGTGGACGAGCCCAACTTGGGCGGGCCTGGCGATTGGGCAGATGATTTGCCAGGCGATGCAACCGTGGCCATCGCGTCGCCCAAGCCGTAACTCTTGTCGGTGTCGGCCCGCACGCTGACGCGGTGCTCGCCGGGCGGCAAGTCGAGCTTCCAGGAATGCTCGAGCGTGGCCGGCTTGCCGCCCTCGGCGGCCTCGACGGGCTGCGAAGGCCCGCTGGGGCGGCCGTCAACGAGCAGTTGCAGCGAGGTGATGGGGCTATCGCCCGCCGGCGTGGCGGTCGCCTGGACTTCCATCGTCGACGATTCCGTTTGAGTCCCTTGGCGGACAACGACTTTGACCACCGGCGGCAGGGCGGTTTGCAGCACGATCTGCTTTGTGACCTTCGCCGCTACGGCATCGGCCTGCGCGTGGGCCGCTTGCAAACTGCCGGATTGGATCAAACGACTGACGATATCGGGCCGGTAGAGCGAGTTGTGGAACCGCGCTGCCGGGTAGAACGAAGCCATCCGCTCGAGGCCATTGTTGATGTGCCAGCCCATCAGGTTTTCGCCGCCCAACGAAGCCGCATAGTAGCCTTGCGGCGTCCAGGCGATCCACTCGTCGCCGGCCACAAACAGCGAGAGCAGCAACTCGCTGCTGTCCGGTTTCCAGATTCTTAGCGTCTGGTCGGCCCCGCCCGAGAGCAGGTAGCGGAAGTCGGGCGAAGGCGCCAGGCACCAGGTCAGTTCGCAGTTGTCGGCCAGTTCGCCGCGGAGTTGCCCGGAATTGACATCGTAGATATAGATTAGCGTGTTGCCGCCGAGCGCTGCCCGCTCGGCGCTCAGCAGGGTCCGCGAACGAAGCTGATCGTTCGGGTCGGGCATCGTGAGCGTGAAAATCGCGCCACCGCCGCGCAGGATCGTCGCCGAGCGCGGCGGCTGCGGGGCGATCTGGAGTTGTCCCCGGTCGAATTGTGCTCGAATGTAGTCGGCCTGCGGCGCCCAGCCGAAGTCGAGTGTTGCCAGCGAAAACGTACGCTGGAGCGGGGCGAGCTCCGTAATGGTCGAATACTCGTTGAGATTGCCCCAGGCCACCTGTCGCCCATCGGGGCTCCAACCGACGGCAAATTTGCTGCGGCCCAGGCTGTCCAAGCGGCGCACCAGCCGGCCGGAATCCGAGTCCCAGATGCAGATGTCGCCGATCGAATCGCCCGTCACGGCGGTCCGGCCGTCGCGCAGGAAGGTGCAGGAAATCGCGCCATTGTTGTGGCCGGTAAAGCGCGAAAGCTCGCGGCCGTCGAGCATGCTCAAGACCCCCGCGCCAAACGGCACGTTGGCACCATTGCTGCTGTAAGTATAGAGCAGGCGCGACGAGTCGGGCGAAAAGCTCATCGACGTGATCTGATTGGGTCGCCCGGTCCAGGAATAACGCAGTTTGCCGTCGGGTTCGAACAAGCGGATCGTGAGATCGTCGCAACCGGTCGCGACGGTGCGACCGTCGGGGCTCCAGGCTGCCGCGCGCACCTGTCCTTGGTGGCCGGGCAAAACGACTTCGCTGGCGCCAGTGGCCGTGTTCCAAATCCGCGCGGTGCCGTCAGCCGACGCCGTGATCACGTGCTTGCCGTCCGCGCTCCAAGCCACGCGGTTCAGGATGTTCGTATGGCCCTTGAGCACATGCTCGGTTTCGCCGGTTTCGACATTCCAAATCCGCGCGGTGCTGTCCATGCTGGCCGAGGCCAGCCGCTTGCCGTCGGACGAAAAGGCGACTTCTTCCACCGAATACGCATGCCCCTTGAGCAGCCGCACCGTCTCACCGCTGGCCAGCGAAATCAAGCGGATGCGATGATCGTAGACCGGCGACAGCGCCCGGTAGCCGCTAACGGCCAGCAAATCGCCGCCCGTGTGCAAGGAGGCCGAGGCCAGCACGCCATGCCCTCCGCGATCAATTGGCGGCCGCAGCACGCGCAGCGGTTCGCCGGTCTGCAGGTCCCAGATGCGGATCGTCTTGTCGTAGCTGACGCTGATCAACTGATCGCCATAGGCGTTGGGCAGCAGCCGGTAGACGCCGCCCGTGTGGCCGCCCGCGTCAAGCGCCAGCACGCGTGTTGCCGCCAGCTTCGGGTCGCCCGTCGGATTGATTTCCGGCTGGGCTGCCGCGGGGCCTGCCGCAAGCAGCCAGCAACCCACGGTGACCAACAACAAGCGTGCCACGCCAGTCGCGTTTTGGCGACGCGTCGCGGACGCCGCATGAGCACGTGCCGGCACGGACGTCGGCAATTCAAGAATTGCCGAATGACTATGCGCAGCGGAAATGAATCGCGATCTCAAATGACGGTGCCCCTGAGCCGTCGTCCAGTGTCAGACAGCCTAAAAGCTGTTCTAACTCGCCTTGGACCCGATTGCAAACCTGCGACGGTAGGCGGCCCGCACGTCGCCGCGCAGAGCGTGCCAATAACTCCTGCACGCAATCCGGGATTGCCGAGTTGATTACAATTGCTCAATCATTCGATCGCCGCCATGCTCCAGGCGGCAACGTGCATGAATCAGCCGGCCGGCAGGTTAGGATCGACCGAAAAATAACTTCTCCGCAACTCCTCTCCCCTTGCGGGAGAGGGCAGGGTGAGGGGCCGGGAAAAACCGAAGTTATTTTTCGGCCGATCCTTATAATCGGTGGCATGCGGTTCTCCCTTCCCACGGCACGTTGGCTACCGGTCAGCTATCGCCTACGATCGCTGTTGCTACTGATACTCATGCTGTCGGTGCCACTTGGCTGGCAAGCCAACCGGGTACGCAATCAGCGATCCGCTCGGGCCGAGGTCGAGAGGCTCGGTGGATACGTTAGTTACTCGCCGCCCTACGACGATCCCTTCGCGCCCGAGCCAGGTTGGCTGAAGCAACAGTTGGGAGACGATCTCTTTGCAGACATTGTTACGGTCTCGATCTACGGTAGCGCCGCAACCGATGCGGAGGTGGTTTCCATTGTGTCAAAGTTGCCGAATCTAAAGGAACTTGACCTCCGCAAGACCCAGATTTCAGATCAATCGCTGGCAGCGGTCGCGAAAATGACCGAGCTCGTCGAGCTTGAGCTTAGCGAGTGCAACATCAGTGACGCGGGCCTGGCGCAGCTCGAACCTCTTACGAAGCTCGCGAAGCTGAGTCTGTGGCGCACTCACGTCACCTCCGCCGGGGTGAGCCGCCTGCAACATTCGCTGAAATCGACGCGGATCTACCTCAACGGAGAGAGGCTGAGGGCGGATGTCTGGGGACCGGCAGAGCCCTGACACTTAAAGAGGGAGGTTCCTTGACCGCCGCGGCAGGCTCGAAGCGCCCGATTTCACGCGGGCTTTTGCAGGCGGATGAACTGCTGGCGGGAATAGATGCAGGCCCAGACGAGGCCGGCCAGCAGGCCGCCGAGGAGGACTGTGATGCCGGCCCAGGTTGGGGCGAGCAGCGCAAAAAGCATGACCACGAGGCCGTAGCCCACCATCAGCCGGCCGCCGACGCGGTGTGTCCGCTCCCAAACGACGTCGCTGGCCAGCGTCCAGGGTGTGCGGATGCCGGCAAACGCATTTCGCCGCAGCTTGCCCAGCCAGTTGCCCAGCACCGCGAACAAAGCGCCCTCGATCAGCATGACCACGGTGGGAAAGTCGATCGCGTGACCTTGAGCGGCACGCAGCAGCGCCGCGTGCAGCGTGATGAATGCCAGGAAGATCACGATCGCGATGCGGCCATAGATTGCCGGTCTCGATGCCGGGTTGCCGGCCCGCGGCAGAAGCCAAGACAGCAGCGCGAGGATTGCGGCAGCCGCCAGAAGGCAGCCAGGAAGGATCAGCGCCGCCGTCCAGGCCGGCCCGTAGCCGTCCACGTGTCCTTGCCAGTTCCAATGCATGGGCACGCGCGTGGGGAGAAACCGAAGCGCGGCGAGTCCCAGCGCAAGATCGACGATCGCCATGCTGGCGAGCACGATTAAATGTCGCGGCGCAATCATCCCCGGGCTCCTTTCGGCAATCGCCTGCTGGCACTTTTGGCTTTGCGCTCCGACGCTCGCTGCTTTGCGGACGCGGCGCAGAAATTGTCGGTGATAAAGCGCAACAGATCCTCCACCACGCTGGTGTTGAGCGTGTAAAGGATAAACTGCCCCTGCCGCTGGTCGACGATCATGTCGGCCAGTTTCAGGGCGTTGAGATGAAAGCTCAGGGCACTGGGCGGCATGCGCAGTCGCTCGGCCAATTCGCCCGCCCGCAGCGGTCCGTCGCGCAACTGCGAAAGAATCTCGCGGCGAGTCGGATCGGCCAGGGCTTTGAAAACGTGCTTCACGACAGGCCGCCGGTTTTGCCGAGAGCGAAAGACTGTATTTCAAGACTTCAACAGAAGTTGAAATATACGCGCGGACAGAAAAGCGGTCAATACGGTGCAGCCGCGCGAATCGGCATAACCGCACCGGCGGCGTGACGTATCCTTTGAAAAGATCGGCCGCTTCCGGCCGGGGGAAACGCTTCAGCAAGGCGAGATCGGTATGCCCACCTGTTCGTGCGAGGGAAGCTCGGTTTGTCCGCCCAACGCCGCCGCGGCTGGCTCGCAGCGGCTGATTGTGGCGACCAAAATCCGGTTTTCGGAGATCATTTCGGCGCTGTCGGTGGCGCTGGATATTACTCAGGGCCAGCCGGTCGGACACTCGATGCGCAGCGTGCTGATCGGCATGCGGCTGGCCGACGCGTTGCACCTGCCGGTCGCCGACCGCTCGGCACTGTTCTATGCCTTGCTCTTGAAAGATCTCGGCTGTTCGAGCAATGCGGCGAAAATGGCCTATCTCTTCGGGGCCGATGATCACCAGGTGAAACGGTCGGGCCGGTTGGTCGATTGGACCAAGGCCAGCGAGAGCATCAAGCATTGCTGGACCCAGTGCGCGCCCGGCGGTTCGACGATTGAAAAGCTGCTGAAGATGGCAGCCATCGCCCGCGGCGGCGCCGAAGGGGCCCGCAAAATTGCCGAAGTCCGCTGCCATCGCGGCGCAGAGATTGCCCGCACGCTGCTGCTGCCCGAGGCCACGGCCGGCGCGATCCTCGATCTCGACGAGCACTGGAACGGGCGGGGATTTCCCCGCGGCCGCAAAGGCCAGGAGATTTCGCTGTTGGGCCGCATCTGCTGCCTGGCACAAACGGTGGAAGTGTTTTTCACGACGCATGGGCGCCAGTCGGCCATCAATGTCGCTCGGCAGCGACGCGGCACGTGGTTCGACCCGGCACTGGTCGAGGCGCTGATGAGTTTCAAAAGCGACCGCGCGTTCTGGGAGCGGCTCAAGAGCGAGTGCTTGCTGGTCGAAATGCGCCGCTGGGAGCCCGAGGACGCCGTGCTGCTGGCCGACGAAGAATGCCTCGACCGCGTGGCCGAAGCATTTGCCAAGGTGGTCGACGCCAAGAGTCCGTGGACCTATCAGCACTCGACACGCGTGGCCGAGATCTCGCTGGGCATCGCCGAACAATTCAACTGCTCGCCGGAGCTGCTGCGCGACATACGGCGCGCGGCGCTGCTGCACGATATCGGCAAGCTGGGCGTTTCAAACATGATCCTCGACAAACCCGGCAAGCCGACGGACGAAGAATTTGCCCAGATTCGCAAGCATCCCGACTATTCACAGCGCATTCTCGAGCAAGTGGACGCCTTCCACTTGCTGGCCGACGTGGCCAGTGCCCATCACGAGCGGCTCGACGGCCGCGGCTACCATCGCCGCATCGAGGGAACCGAACTGCACTGGGTCTCGAAAGTGCTGGCCGTGGCCGATATTTGCGAGGCCATGAGCGCCAAGCGGCCTTACCGCGACGCGCTTCCCTGGTCGCGCATCCATGAAATCATGTCCAGCGACTTGGGCCGCGGCATCGATGCCGACTGCTTTGCCGCGCTCGAGCGCTGGCAGCAGCGAAACGAACTGACGTCGCGAGTCGATGCCCAGCTTCGCGAAGTCGATCGCCTGGTAGCCGAGCTTTGATCGGCCGGCTTGGCACTTCGTAGTGGAAGCCGTGAGGCTTCCGGACATCGCGCAGGCAGGTTCGGAATTCTCACGAATTCCGCTAGCTCCGCGCGATTCTCGCGAGTTCCGCGCGTGGGCGATCAGCCGCGCTTAGTGATGGTTCGTGTCGATCAGGAAGTTGCCGTTGTTCGCCAGCGGCATCTGCGGCATCCAGCATTGGCCGGCAACCGTGTTGGAGCGGGCGTTGTGGCGGACGTAATAAGACAGTCCGATGGTGAAGTTCCAGGCGTCTTCTTCCGACGCCGTCGGGCTGGGATGATCCGACGGGCGCATGTACATGACCTGCGTGTACAGCGCAATGCAGTCGCTCAGCGGCACCGTGGCCGCGGCCGTGGCGATGTACGATCCTAAACTGCCGTCGCCGTTCAGCCGCTTGGCTTCGGGGGCACCGACGTAGAGCCAAGTGTCGCCGCCGCCCCGTTGCCATTTATGATGCCAGAAGGCGTCGATCTGATTGAGCGCTCGCCACGAGGTCGGCCCGACGCCAGCCACGTCGCTGGTGGCGGTGGTCATGCGCCAGGCCCCCCACACGCCGAATTCGTTCCAGGCGCTGGTGGCATAGCCTATCTGGCCACGCCACTGGCTCATCGTGGGGCTTTGCGAGAAAACGCCAAAGTTGTTGTTGAACATCCAGTCCTGCACCAGAGCCGCGCTCCAATTCGAATTGGCATTCTGCTTGCGAAAAAAGCCGTACGTCAAAAACCCCTGGGTCTCGGCAAGGTTGTTCACCGGGCGGTAATCGGAGCCCGACCAGTCATACACGCCGATGCTGGCGCCGACCTGGAAGCCGATGCCGGTCAGCTCACTGACTTCTCCCAGCCGCGTGCCATAATTGAGCCCGGTATGAATGCCATTGTTTTCCCAACTGTCGCTCGAGACTCCGCGCCAGGCGTCGTAGCCGACCAACACGGTCAGACCGTGAGTGGGGCAAGCATCGCAGTTGGCTCGACAGACAGCCGGCCCCAACAACCCGGACAACAAACGAGGCTGCACCATGCCTTGGCCCGTGCCAGCAGATGGTGGGGCTCCGGCAACCGGTGCAGCAGTCGCTGTCGCAGTCGGTGCGGCAACCAGCTCGCTTTGAACGACCTGTTCATACCATTGGGTCGGCAGAATGCGCGACTCGGGAGCCAGCGTCTCGGCCGCTTGCTCGCCGTCGCAGGCAGTGAACATGAAACGGTCAGGCAAGCTTTGCCTCGGCGCTACCGCGGACGCAGGCGTTGCAGGTAAACTCTGGCCAAACAGCCGGCCGCTGCAAGCGAGCGTCGCCAAGGCGCACAGAATGACCGAAGAATAACGCACGCCAGTCTCCGTGTCGGCGTTCGGTGGCCAGCCAGTTCCTTCTAACAAAGTTGCTAGCGGCTTGCCTCCTGCATGCCGTTTCGCCCTTCGGCGGCCGTGGCCACAAAAGAATGTGCCTGCTCATCACCCATCGGTCGGATGGTGCCGGCAGTCATAACAATTACAAACGGCGCCACCCCAATTGCGCCGCCCGCAATTCCGGCAAAACCGGCACCCTCGACGGTGGTTCCACTGTCCATCCATTCATCGTGCATCATTCCGCATTCCTACTTTCCCATGCGCCTGCTGCCGCAGCAAGTCGTACAGCATTCACGCCGGCGGCGACGCCGACGTTGAGCGAGTCGGCATGATCGGCCATCGGATAAGGCCGCTCACTACGGCTGCTTGCGGCCAAACAGTTCGGTAATCGGATCGGTCCTTAGCGGAACTCGGCGGTGGCGACGGGGCTGTCGGCCATGCCGCTCTTGTAGGCCACGACCTTGAGCGTCATGCCGGGCCGCACGCTGATCACGCCGCAGTAGACATAGCCGCGCGTGCGCGTCGGCGGCGTGCCGTCCAGCGTGTAGCGGAACCAGGCGCCGGGCGTTGAGGAAGATAGCGTCACGGGCGTCACCGCGGAAAGCTTCTGCGGGGCCGGGGAGAATTGCGGTTCGCCGGAGGGAACCGAGCCGTTTTCATACAGGCCACAGTCGGGATAGTTCCGCACCACGTCCCACGCCAATCGCTGCATGGCCGCGGCCTGCTCGGCTGTGAACGAAGTGCCGATGGGCAGGACTTTGCCTTCCGGCGATTGGCCGTAAAAGGCAGCGAACCATGTCAAGTCGATCAGGTAAGCCCCGTCGCGGCCCGGGTGGACGCAATCGAAGAACATGATCTTGTTGAAATCTTTGGGGCCGAGTCCGGGAACCCGGCCATGATCGAGCAGGTTCTTGATCCAGCCGGCCGCCAGCGTGCTGGGCAGAATGCGCAGCGGCTTGCCCGGCTGTTTTTTCTCCAACACCGCACGCTGCAACTCTTCGACGTACAGCAGCCACGCCCCGGCCGACTCTTCCCATGTCAGCGGCTCGACGAGCTGCCGCATCTGGCTCGACGGGCTGGGAACCGTGCCTTTGTCCGTGGGATGCGTCCGATAGATCGTGGTCCATTCGCTATACAGCCAGGGCTGCACGTCCGGCGATTTTTTGCGGATCAGATCGAGAAACAGCAGCGAATACTTCGCATCCACGCCGACATCCATTTGCCGTGGCTGAAGCGTAAAGTGATCGATGCGCGTGATGGGGTCAAACGTCTGATGCCAATCGGGATCGCCCGTCGCGACGTGCTTTTCCCACAAAGCGCTGATCTGAATGCCGGGCCGCACGAACTTGCGGTAGTCGTGCCGATAGCCGGCGGTGCGGGCGAAGGTGGCGAACTGGGCCGTGGTTTGCGTGATGCTGTTGCCGATATGAAACGTGGTCAGCTCTGGTCGTTTCGGTGGCAGAGCCAGGTACGTGCCGACCGTGGGCGAGCTGGGAGCAAAGCCCGGCTTGAGCGAGACGGCCGTGATCGTCGTGGTGCCATGCACCTCGATCGGCTTTTCGTAGGGCCTTCCGTCGTCGGGGCCCGGCGTGGTGCCATCGAGCGTGTAGCGGATCGTCGCGCCGGGCGTGGGTGTTCGTAGGGTCACGGCCAGCGGTGCCGCTTCGTCGGCCGGCTGCGGATCGAATATCGGCCGCACGGCCGTGGCCGCGTCCCACGTATCGATGCCCACGTATTGACCATCCGGCTGGTCCGAGTCGAACCAGGCGTTGGGACGCGGATCGAACACGCGCGGCCAATCGTGGCCGCTGGTGCGCCGGCCGATCGTGCCGAAGCCCGGCCCGCCCAGCCGCCGCTTGCCGGCATAGAACTCGAGTTTGCCAATATGGCCATACGAGCCGGGCGGCGCTTCATAACGCAGCCAACGATGCGGCCTGCGGCCGTCGAAGCTCATCTCGGTCCACTGGCCGGCGGCAGGCGCGGTCTTGATCTCGGCCAGCACTTCGTAGCCTGTCGTGGCCGATACATTGGAGCCGCAGAACTTGCCTCCGACCATATCACGCTCGAACCCCGGAGCCGGCTTGAACCGCACGCGGTCCCACACCGCCCGGCCGCCGCTGTCGGGATACTTGCGATCCGGCTCGGCCGCCCCAGCCACCAGCGTAGCGCAGCCATTCAGCGTCAGGATCAATACGGCGAACCGGCGCGGCATGGCAAATGGCATCACGAAAATCCGCTGGAGAGAGAATGTGGGAGGGAGAAACGCGGCAGGCAGGTTGGTCAGGGGCCGGCGAGGTTTAGCAGGCACCCCCCGGGTATGACTTCTGACGCGGCTTCAACGCTTGCCGCGTGCGCGAGCAGAAGATGCTTAATGATGCGGCGCGCGACTATGAAAAAGGTCCAATAAGATCAGGATCCGCGGGTAAAAATAAGACGTCAAACAGCGATTGCACATCACGGGCACGGCCAGCGGCGCGACGAACCACTGCCAGCCGGAAACCTTCTGGCGGCG
>DATCFX010001477.1:0-1332 GCA_036509275.1 Pirellulales bacterium
CGCGACGGCTACGAAGCCGTTCAGTTGGGCTTTGCCGATAAGCCCCGCCGCCTCGCCACTCGCAGCCAGCGTGGTCATGTTGCAAAACTCGACAGCAAGCGGTCGCGCAGCCGGGCTTCGGCCGGCGTGCAGGTGGCCGAAAAGGCCGACTGCGAGCCAAAACGCTTCGTCCGCGAATTCCGCGGACCCGCCGGCGAGTACCAGGTGGGCCAAGCGCTCACCGTCGAGTTGCTCAACGGCGTGACGAGTGTCGACGTCACCGGCATTTCCAAAGGGCGCGGCACGGCCGGCCTGATGAAGCGCCACAACTTCAAGGGCCAGCGCGCCACGCACGGCGTCAAGAAGGTCCATCGCCATAGCGGCGGCACTTCGGCCAATACCTTTCCGGCCCGCGTGATGAAGGGCAAGAAAATGGTCGGCCGCCTGGGCAACCAGCGGAGCACGATGCGCAACATCAAGCTGGTGCGCGTCGACGCCGAGAAGAACCTGGTGCTGGTGCGCGGCGCGGTGCCCGGTCCCAATGGCGGCTACGTCATCATTCGCCAAACCAACAAGATGTAAGACCGGCTCACAAGCTGATACGGAAACACGCAGTCATGGCCACTTTGCCGATATTCAATCGCTCGGGTGCGGAAGTCGGAACTTACGAGTTCGATCCCGCGCTGCTGGCTCCGCACATCAACAAGCAGTTGCTGCACGACGTAGTGGTGATGTACCAGTCGAATCAGCGGTTGGGCACGGCCAAGACCAAGAGCCGCGGCGAAGTCGCCGGCTCGACCAAGAAGATGTACCGGCAAAAAGGCACGGGCAACGCCCGCGCTGGCTCGCGTCGCAGCGGCGTGCGTCGCGGTGGCGGCCATATTTTCGCCAAGCGCCCACGCGACTGGACCTACCGGCTGCCGCGCAAGGCAGTGCAGTTGGCCACGCGGATGGCGCTGGCCGCGAAGTTCCGCGACGACGAAGTCGTGATTATCGACGAGTTGGGCTTTCAAGCCCCCAAGACCAAGGAAATGGCCGGCATTCTGCAAGCCTTGAATTGCCACCAGATTTCGGTGCTCGTCACGACTGTCGATCATGATCTGAACGTCTACAAAAGCGCCCGCAACATCGCCCGGGTCACGGTGTCGCCGGTGGCGAACTTGAATGCCTGGGCCATCCTGACGCCGCGGAAGCTGCTGATGACCCGCGCTGCGTTGGATGCGATCAAAGAGCGGGCCGAACAGCGGACGAAAGCCGATCACGAGGCGCGCGAAAGTCATGCCGCGGCGGCGGGCGCCTGATGGCACGCGAGCCCGCTGGCAGACGAGCCCGTTAGCAGACGAGCAAGCGAGA
>DATCFX010001478.1:0-4948 GCA_036509275.1 Pirellulales bacterium
GCGCCACGCGCCCCGAAAGATCGAACGGTTGGATCATGGTGCAAATCCTGAGAGCACGGATCGCGCGGGGTCATGCATGCGCACTTGGCGGCGGCTGGAACAATTCGAGCAGGTATCGGTCGGGATCGTAAAAGTAGACCACAAGTCCGCCGGCGTTCGGGCCGGCCGTGATGGTCACGGGTTCGGTCTTGAACCCGACGCCTTTCGCTTTCAACTCGGCGTAGCAGGAGCGCAGGTCGTCGACCGTGATGCACAAGTGACTGTTGCCGGCCCGGTTTGTGGCTGTTTCGACCGGCTGACCGGCATGGTTCATGTACTGCACCACTTCGAGCGACTGCGGGCTGTCGGGCGCAATCTTGAACGACGCCACGTTAAGGACCACCCCTGGATAGCCGGTCTGCAAGCTAACATAGTCGTTGTCGACCTGCGGGCGGCGGCGAACGAGCGTCATGCCGAGCACGTCGCGGTAGAAACAAATCGATCGCTCGATGTCGGCAACCGTCAGCCCCAGGTGATGCACCTGCCCAAGGCGCCATGTTGCGGCCGTTGTCGTCTGAGTCATGGTCGTCGCCCATGATGCTTGCGTGGAAGACGGTGGCGAACTCATCATATGCGAATCCTATCGTCGAAACGAGAAGGCAGGAACTGACTTCCCCCCTTAAACGAGTCCGACGGTCAGCCGTAGACGGACGGTCCTTACTGGATGGGAAGTCGGCTAGCCGAGACGTAACGTGAGTCGGTCACGTCGTCCGAGCGCACGGATGCAGTCCGTCGTCAAGAACTCGTGGCAACTGATTACTTCTTGAGAATCCCGAGAAAACCACCCCATTCCTGACACGCGCATGAGCGTGCCGGAATCTCCATGCGTTTGGTGAGAATGCCGACATGGCGCGCGGTCTTGGCCGAATCGCCTGCTTAGCGGTGCCGAGAAGCCAACGGTTGCTCGTGCGGTTTCCGACGACGCTCGACGCAGCATGCCGCGCGACCACGTCCTAAGCCATGTTGCGAAATCGCAACATCCTGCCGCCCGCATTACGCAAATTCTCGGCATCAAACCTAACTGTTACGGAAGAAAACGCCACAAATTGTTCACCCGAAGTTCGGCTCGCGGCCGCCAACCGTATCCTTCAAAATACATCGGAGTCTGACAGAGGTCGAAGTGGATCGACGGTTCCTTCGAGCTGGTCTTTGCGAGGTGAGAAATGCGGCCCCTATTTAAAAGTTCGCTGGATGCTACAGAAGACCTACGACGATTTGGCATCTTTGTCGGCTTGTGCATGTTGCTCCTCATCTCATACAGCATTGATTACGACGCTCGTACGGGCTGGAGATTTGTAGACTATCCATTCAGCTGGAAGATCAGCCAAGTGACGAGGCGACAGGTCCTTTCGATGATCAACGAGCGACAGATCAAGACCTACGGTGTGTGTCGCGATCAGATATTGATGAGCAGCAATGATGGTAAGTGGCTTTCGCTCATTTACTGCGACAACCACGACGTCGTCAGACAACTCGGTGGTCAGGGTGTTCAATACGTTGGTTACTACGACTACTGGGACTGAACCAACGAACGCCGGATTTCCACCGACCTGAAATCGGGCGCAGCGCCTGTTGGTCGTTCATTTGCCGCTGACCGCCAAATGGTGGTCTGGACGGTCGGACGGGACGGACGCCGTCTGCCAGCAATGCGGCGACGAGGTTGTTGTATTTGGCCCAGCTCTCGGCCGAGCCGTATGGGCCGAGGTAAAAGTGCCGGCCGTTCAGGATAACCCTTGCTTGCCCGGTTGCCTTATGCAGCCGAAAGCGAGGAATTCTCTTGCGTCGGAGCCCGTTTGCCCCTGCGCGTCCTACATGACTGCGAAAAGTGGTAGCTGACTACCACTTTTCTCGCTGTCTGTAGGCCGCGCCATCCGACGAGGATGCGCACGTTAAGAGTAACGTCCGGCCGTGTTTAAGAAATGTTACGAGGTCGAGGTGGGTAGGGCCAGGACTCTCGCTTGGGAAGCTAGCGGCCTGCCAACTGAGCTACGCCCGCAAAGCCGCTCGGCCGATCGGGATTGGCGATCGGCCAAATGGGTGCTTTAGGCCTGAATATCGCAGAGTTGAGGTCGGGCTGCAAACGAGTTGTGCCGCTGGTCGGGATGGGCCGCAGGGAACATTGCGCGAGCAGCGTGGGAACGGCGACGAGCAGCTTCAAGCAGAGCGGCGGCGACGCTTCGAAATTGGCGCGGCGCGGCGGGACGAGCCAGGGGTGCCAGGAGACCGACGCCGGCGTTTTGGCTTCGCCGGCGCGTCATCTTCGGCGGGAGCGGCTTGCGCGTGGCCTTCCGGGGCCGCGGGTAGCGGACCGACAACGATCAGACACGTGACCGTCGTGAACCAGGCTGGATGCTCCAGCGGTTTCTTGCTGCTGCCTGCCATGCATTGTCCCGAGACGCGCGACGCTTCCTAACGGTCGCGGTTGGTGATTCCATTCCTTTAGGATTGGCCGAAAAATAACTTCCGTTTTTCCCGGCCCCTCACCCTGCCCTCTCCCACAAGGGGAGAGGGGTCGCGGAGAAGTTATTTTTCGGTCGCTCCTTTATTGCCCGGTGCAACTCACGCGTCATTCCAGCACGCGGCCATCGGCGGCTGCTTTTTTAACGGCATCACCAGGAAGAGACCGGCCTTTGCACCGCAGATTGCAAGGATCCGCGTGCGCCGGCCTGCAATGCCGCTTAATGGCGATGCGCCGCGCGTGAGCGCCGTTGGGAAATATGCCCGGCCACGGAGGCTTGCCCGCGACTCCGCCTGTTTTGGCCGGATGCGGACAGATGACTCGCGGTTCGGCGAGCCATGTGTCCGCAGATTGCCGCGGATTATCCGCTCGGCAACGGGGAGCGGTCAAGACGCCGGCTCGATAGATTGCCGGCCGGGGCCAACCGCTGCGTCGGCCGGCCACACGAAAGGTGCGATTTCAATTGACGCGGTATCAAAATCCAGCGGCATTCGCAGGGCCAGCCAAGCCGCGTGCCAAGAACGGCATGCTAGCGAATACAAAAAAAGTGTATATCTTGCCGATCGCGGAAAAATGATGTTCCAGCGAGGCATGCTCAAAACGTGTCGGCCCGGGAGCGGCCGCTATTTTTCGATCCGCTGGGCGCGGCGGTCGCTGAGCGCTCCCGTGAGCCGGCGGCGGATCGTTTCCAATTGCTCGTCGAGCTGATGGACCTGGCTGGTAGCAGCCTTGCGGCCGGCGGATCGCCCCGCGAGTTGCAGCAGCAGTGCGAGCAGCAGCCCAAATTGGCCGGCCAATGCGGTCGGCAATCCCAGCCGCCACAGTTCGCTTCGCCCGCTGGTCACGCTCAAACCGACCAGGGTGGCTCCGCAAGCGAACACGCCGAATCCCAGCGCCATGAGCGGCCAACTGACGATCGTTACCCATCTGGCAGGCTGCGGCGGATCGTCGGTTTCGGCCGCTGCCGGTGACGGATCCCGGCGAACGTCGCCGGCCGGCGGCGCTTGCCGCTTCAGTGGACCGGCGTGCAGCACGCGCTGCATGTGGCGCAGTCGCTCGTTGAGTTCCCACGGATCGTAGCGAACCGCGATGGGCCGGTTCGCGTCGAGGTACATGGCATCCGGGGAGCTGACACCGGCGAGGGGATCAGACGCTGGCCCTGCGCTGTGTGATTTGTCCACTTGCAGCACCGATCCGCAACGCGCGCAGCAGTAGCACTTCTCGCCAGGCGAGACCAGGCCGGGCACGTCCTGGCGACAGTTTTTACACCACATGTGCCGCGCTGTGCGTGGGGACAGACTTCCGAGGTTTTGCAATCAGGCTCTATCACAATCGGCAGCCCAATTGGCAAACTGTAGGGGAAGTGACGATGATTCCGGTGCCCGCAGCGCGCAAGCACTAGCGTGGCCAGCGATCGGACATGACTGCCGAGCGGCAGTGCCATCGGGCTATTTTGCCGCGGTGGCCTTGGGCGCCGGCGGCGCGTCGAAGTTGCGAATGGTCTGGCCGTTGTCGGCGTTGAACGATCGCAAGGTGCTGTCCTGCCCAGCGGCGATGATCGTGCGGCCATCGATCGAAGCAGCGCCGGCATAGACAAAGTCGCTGGCTCCGCTGAAACTGCGCACGCTTTGGCCGTCGGTCGCGCGCACGATCCGGATCGACTTGTCGCCGCTGGTCGCCAGGACATTGGGCGTATCGCCGAGAAAGTTGATCGAGGTGACTTCCTTCGAAAAGCCTTGGATCGTGCGCTTTTGCTCGCCGGTAGCCAGGTCCCAGATCTTGACCACGTTGTCGGCGCCGGCCGTCGCGAGCACTTTGCCGTCGCTCTGCCAACTAACGCCGAGCACGTGGTGCGTGTGGCCCTCGAATGCCCGCACGAATTTGCCACTGCCGACCTCGAAGACTTTCATGAACTTGTCGGTGCCGCACGAGGCCAGCAACTGGCCGTCGGGCGAAAAGCGCACGCCCAGCACCGTATCGCTATGGGCGTCGCCCAGGCTGCGGACGAGCTTACCGCTGGCCAGGTCCCACAGCTTCAACTCACCGCTGCGCGACGGAGCGCCGCCGCCGGAAGCCAGCAGCTTTCCGTCGGGGCTGAAGTCCAACGCCGTCACCCGATCGACCGGCAAGTCGCCAGCGGTTCCCAAGGTTCGAGACCACTGCCAATGCGGCAACGTGTCCCAAGCCAAGGCCTTACCACCCGCGGTCGCCAGCAACTCGTGGTCTCCGGCCAGCGCCACGCCGCGCACGGCGCCGCCGCCGCAAGCATACGCATTCAAAGCCGCGCCGCTGTCGGCGCTCCATGTGTGTACCAGCGATGCCGTGTTGCCGGTCGCCAGCTCGAGCCCATCGGCTGAAAAGGCCACGGACAGCAAGGGCAACTCGGTGGCGGTTGCCGCGGCGCGGATTTCGGTCAGCGTCTTCTCGGCCTGGGCCAGACGTTTTTCGGCG
>DATCFX010001479.1:0-2740 GCA_036509275.1 Pirellulales bacterium
GATCCGCCGGCAAACGGCCTCGAACTCAGGGGAATATGGGAGATGCACAACTTGCGGCCCTTCGTTTCGGGCCAGTTCGAGTAGCATCTGGCGTGGACTGCGACTCTTGCTCATTGAAGGATGCTCGCCGCTTCTTCCATCAGCGTATCGCACGATAGGCGCCGCACTGCTGTGCCCCCGACGAGAAATCAAAACGGTCGGTGGCAAAATTGGTGCGAACTCATTTGCTGCGGTACCTTTCGATTTACGCGCACATCATATCCGTTATTGATAGGCCGGACAGGCTGTCGGGCTGACGAAGGTCTCTCGAACTCCGGGAGGAGCGCGGGCGGTGGACCGCGACGCAGACGGCCGGCCGCCAAAGCCGTTGCGGGGCCGTTGCGGACTTCGGCCGCAACAGCGAAACGCCAGCCGGTTTCTGCGACCATATGTCGTGTCGGTACGCCCCGGTTTACCTGCGGCGTAAATTGGAGGCGCCGTGCGGCAGTCAGGTTCACGCGGGCTCGTTGCTCCCGCTAGCGGCCGTCGGCCGCACATGGCTGGAATGCCGACGCGGAGGCGTCAAGACGGGCAACGTCGGCCCCATGAGCCTTCTGCTGGTCGAAATCAGCGGCTCAGCAAAATGGCATCAGCGGCAGATCGCACGTCTGATAATGCCGAGAACACTTCGGCTTGCCCCGCTGCCCCGATTTGGGGGTATGGAGAAGATTGGACCGGTGGTCGCGGCGCGATCCATCGCCGTTGCAGGCAGAATCGTGGGGCTGACGGGGTTCATTCGGGGGTGCTGAGGCAATACAATCAATAATCTTTCAGCTGCCACCCGCCCGAAACGGATTTCGCCCCGTCGCCGTGCCCATGTCCGCTTCCGATATCGTGATCAAAGGCGCCCGCGAGCATAACTTGCGGGATGTCGACCTGGTCCTGCCGCGCAACCAACTGATTTGCCTCACCGGCGTCAGCGGGTCGGGCAAAAGCTCGCTGGCCTTCGATACGCTCTACGCCGAAGGGCAGCGCCGGTATGTGGAGAGCCTGTCCAGCTTTGCCCGGCAATTCCTGGGGCAAATGCCCAAGCCGGATGTGGATCTGATCTCCGGCCTGAGCCCGTCAATCTCGATTTCGCAAAAATCGAGCGGCCAGAACCCGCGCTCCACGGTCGGCACGATCACCGAGATTTACGACTATCTACGGGTCTTGTACGCCCGCACCGGCCAGGGGCATTGCCCGACCTGCCGCCGGCCGATTACGGCCCAGACCCGCGATCAGATCATCGACCGGATCAGCGTGATGGAGCCGGGCACCCGGTTTGCCATCCTGGCCCCGGTGGTCAAAGCCCAAAAGGGCGAGCACCGCGACTTGTTCGAGGACCTGCTCAAGCAGGGTTTTGTGCGGGCCCGGGTCGATGGCACGGTCGTGCCGCTGACCGACGATTTGCAGCTCGACCGCCAGATGCGGCACAACATCGAAGTGGTCATCGACCGGCTGACGGCCGGCCCGGCGCTGCGGGCTCGACTGGCCGAGGCCGTAGAACTGGGCCTGCGGATGGGCGGCGGCAATCTGATCGTGGCGCTGGAACAAGCCGATGCACAGGCCGGCACCGCGCCCGCGGCTCCCGGCGATCCGGATGATGAATCGGCCGGCGAGCCGGCGGAACGCGCGAAGCCGGCCAAGCGCCGCCGGGCCGGCAGCGCGCTACCCTCCGACCTGTACCTTTCGGCCCATTATGCCTGCACGCATTGCGGCTTGAGCTTCGAGCCCCCCAGCCCGCAACTGTTCAGCTTCAACAGCCCGCACGGCATGTGCCAGACCTGCGCCGGCTTGGGTGAGCTGTACAGTTTCGACCCTGGCTTGCTGATTCCCGATCCCGGCCGGTCATTCAAGCAGGGCTGTTTCGAGCTGATCGGACCCTGGCGCGACTTGGGCCGCTGGAAACGGCATTTGTTCGAGGGCGTGGCCGAGGCGCTGGAGCGAAAGTACGAACTCGACGCCGGCACGGTGCTCGAAACGGCCTGGGAAGAACTGCCCGAGCCGATCCAGCAAGGGCTGCTGCACGGCACCGACGACCTGCACGTTACCTACACCTGGCGGCATGGCAGCGGCGTTCACAAGTATGGCGGCACGTTCGACGGCCTGGTGCCCGAGCTGTTGTCGAAATACCGCGGTACCAACAGCGGCATGCAGCGGCGGCAGCTCGAAAAATACATGCGCGTGCTCGGCTGCGGCAGTTGCCAGGGTCAGCGGCTGAACGAACAGGCCCGGGCCGTGACCATCGCCACGCGGCACCCGCAGTTTGCGGCGCAGCCGGCGCGATCGCTGCCCGAGGTTTCGCAACTGGCCGTTTCCGACGCGGCGCTGTTCTTCAGCGAACTGGACCTGGACGCCACGCGGCAGATGATTGCCGCCGAAGTGCTCAAGGAAATTCGCGGCCGGCTGGGGTTCCTCACCAACGTCGGCCTGAATTATCTCACGCTCGATCGCACCGCGCCGACGCTCTCGGGGGGCGAATCGCAGCGCATCCGGCTGGCCGGCCAGATCGGCTGCGGCCTGGTCGGCGTGCTGTATATTCTCGACGAGCCGTCGATCGGCCTGCACCCTCGCGACAACGACCGGCTGCTTGATACGCTCGAGCGGCTGCGCGATTTGGGCAACACGGTCGTGGTGGTCGAGCACGACGAAGACACGATGCGGGCGGCCGATCATATCGTCGACTTCGGCCCCGGCCCCGGCGTGCGCGGCGGCGAAG
>DATCFX010001480.1:0-5521 GCA_036509275.1 Pirellulales bacterium
GCTCGCCGGCGTGCGAACCGGGTATAATTTGATTCATGCCGATCCGACTGTCGAATATCCGTCTGAGCGTCGAGGAAGCGGAGGCCGCGCTGCCGGCCACGCTGGCCCGCATGCTGGACGTGCGCCCGGGCGAGATCGAGCGCTGGCGCATCTTGCGCAAAAGTCTGGATGCCCGCGACAAGCGCGATATCGCATTCGTCTATTCGGCCGAAGTCGTGCTGCCGGCCGATGAGCCGCGCCGGGTGCAATCCGTCCAGCGGCAGCGATCGGCCGTGGTTGCCGAAATGTACGACGAACCGCCGTTCGAAATGCCGCCGCCGGGCGACGAACCGCTGGCGGCGCCGCCGGTCGTGGTCGGGTCGGGTCCGGCCGGACTGGTGGCCGCCTGTTTTCTGGCCGACCAGGGTTATCAACCCCTGGTGCTGGAACGCGGCCGCGCGGTGCGCGATCGGATTCGCGACGTACAGCGGCTCGAATCCGGCGGCCCGCACGATCCGGAAAGCAACTACCTGTTCGGCGAAGGCGGAGCCGGCACGTTCAGCGACGGCAAGCTGACGTGCCGCAATTCCGGGCCGGACGTGCGGCGCGTGCTCGAGCTGCTGGCCGAGTGCAAGGGCAAGCCGACGATCCTCTACGATCATCGTCCGCACTTGGGCAGCAACCGCTTGCCCGCCGTGGTCAAAGCCCTGCGCCGGCGGATCCTGGCGCTCGGCGGCCGCTTCCAGTTCGAGTGCCGCGTGGAAGATCTCGATTTGGACCAGGGACGCGTCCGCGGACTGCTCACTTCGTCGGGCCGGATTGCCGCGCCGGTCGTGGTGCTGGCCATCGGGCATAGTGCCCGCGACACGTATGCCATGCTCGCGGCCCGCGGCGTGCCGATGGAGCAAAAGCCGTTTCAACTGGGGCTGCGGATCGAGCAGCCGCAAGAACAAGTCAATCGGGTGCAATACGGCAGCCGCCGGCTCGAAGAACTGCTGGGCGCCGCCGATTACAGCCTCGTGGCTCACGGGCCGCTCGACGTGTTCACCTTTTGCATGTGCGCCGGCGGGCAAGTCATCCCCAGCATCTCGGAACCGGAATACTTCTGCACCAACGGCATGAGCCTCTCGCGCCGCGACACGCAGTTTGCCAACAGCGGCCTGATGGTCACGCTCACCCCGGAACACTTCGGCTCGTCGCACGTTTTGGCCGGCATGCAACTCCAGCGCGCCTACGAGTCGCGGGCCTACGCCGCCGGCCGGCGCGAGTATCTCTGCCCAATCCAATCGGCCGAGGATTTTCTGGCCGGACGCAGCTCATCGGGCCGGCTCGCGTCGAGTTACATGCGCGGAACGGTCAATCACGCTCTGGCCGAGCTGCTGCCGCCGGTTGTGGCCCAGGCCATGCACGCGGCATTGCCGCTGCTCGATCGCCGCTGGCGCGGGCGTTTTTTGGAGCACGCCACGCTCGTGGGACCCGAGGCGCGCGGCAGCTCGCCCGTCCGGCTGCTGCGTGGGCAGCAATCGCTCGAGAGCCCAGGCATCGCCGGGCTGTATCCGATCGGCGAAGGGGCCGGCTACGCCGGCGGCATCGTCAGCGCAGCCGTCGACGGCCTGCGGGCCGCCAAGGCCATCGTTCGCCGCTATCGGCCCCTGGTATCTCAATAAAGCCGCGACCGGCGGTCGCGGGATCGCGCGCCCCACCGCGACCACGCGCCGCGGCTTTGCGTGCGAAATTGCCCGTCGCCGCTGCTAGTGCGTAAGCGGGAACAGGTTGAAGGCTCTGTCCATTTGCTGGGAAATGCTCTTCAGCTCTGCCGGACCGCCGCCGGCGACTTCCGCGGCGACCCAGCCGTGGAAATTGATTTCCGTCAGCGCTTTGCGGACGTCGGCGTAATCGATATCGCCTTCGCCGATGGGCGTGAACTTGCTTTGGGCGCGTGAGAAGCCTTTGATGTCGAGCTTGAGCACGCGCTTATCCAACTGGCGAATCCAGTCGCCCATGCTGCCGTACTTCCAATGGTTGCCGATGTCGAATTGCATGCCGACCCACGGGGAGTGGAATTCGTCGACGTACTTCACGTATTTGTCGGCGGTTTGATTCGCGCTGCCGTCGTGATCGTAGAGAAACTGGTTCCACACGTTCTCGATGGCGATCGCCACGCCGAGTTCGGCCGCCAGCGGAACCGCCTGCTTGATGTTCTCCACCGAACGCCGCCAGATTTCCTTCTCCGGGCCGTCTTCGCCCTTGCCGACGACGAGCAGTACGGTGTGGCCACCGACGGCGTGCGTGTCGCGCAGCGCGGTCTTCAGATTATCGAGCGCCTTGGCCCGAATCGCGGCGTCGGGGCTCGTGTGGCGAATTTGCCAATGCCCAGCGCAGACAGTGCCGTCGACCGGCAGGCCCGTCTTGGCGATTGCCTGCTTCGTCTCTTCGACGTCCATGCCCGGCGCCTGCATTTCAACGCCGGCGAACCCTGCGTCCTTCGCCGCCTGAAACTTGTCGGCCAGGCCGCCGGGAACTTTGATCATGCCGAATTTGAGCGTCTTATACAGCCGGCCGAACAAGGGATACGGCATGCTGGCTGCCGCCGCCAGCGGCCGGGGAGCGATGATCGAACCGGCGGCGAGCATCGCGGCGCCGCGGAGAAATTGACGTCGGTCGGAGGAAATGCTGATGGTCATGGCAGGTAGGAACCCTAGGGGATGAGGAAGGGAAAGCTTCGCGTTGTGAGCGATTTACTCGACGTCAACCACGTCGACTTGGATGAACTGGCCGTTGAATGGCTTAGGGGCCGGGGCGACGTCGGACACGACCAGCTTCTTGAAATTCGTGATCAATCGCCCGTTCTGGCCGTCGCCGTGAAACGTGACCGTCGCTCCGCCGTCGATGTCGATCGTTTGCGTGTAGTCGATGGTGAAAATCTGGTGCCCCACCTTGTCCTGTCGATTGAGGAAGTAGTGCGAGGCGGGCGATGAGACGTCGATCCGGTAGACGTTGTAGGTGCCGTTGTTCTTCTCGCCGCCGATGTAGAAGTAGTCGCCGACTTGCCGGCCCCCTTGGTACATCATCGGCTCGACGACGCCGCGGAATCGCAACGTCACCTTGTACCGCTTGCCCGGCTCGCCGCCGAACTTCTTTTCGGCGGTAAAGTTGTCGGTCGTTTTGGGATCTCCCTTGACCAGGCCGGAAAGTCCGTCGGCGCCGGCTTTCGGGTGCTCGGGCATCGGGTCCTTGCAGGGGAACTCGAAGCGATATCCGTCGATCGCAGCGGCGGGGCTCGCCGGCTCGGCGCCGCGATCATAACGCACAACGCGGCCGAAGGTGTTGAACTCCGTGACGAAGACATTCCCTTCGCGGTCAAAGTCGATGCCGTGCGGAGCGGTGAGAATGCCGGTGCGCCAGTCGGCCGGGGCGACCTTGTTCGTGGCCGTTTGTTCCTTGACCAGGTTCTCGCCGAACGTCTTCACGGTTTTGCCCTGCTTGTCGAGCAAGCTGACGCGCCCCTCGATCTCGGCCACGGCGGCCCAATCGCCGAACATGGCCACCGCCGCCGGGCGTTTCATGTTCGGAATCACGGCGAGCACGTCACCATCGAGCGAGAGCTGCACCACGCGTCGATTCTCGCGATCGCAGCACAAAATGCGCGGCGGGTCGAAACGCGTATCGATGGCGATCTTATGGTTGGTCTTGAATCCGTACGGCGCCGCTCTGCCGCCGAAGCTCTTCTGATACTTTCCCTGGGCGTCGAAAACGTGGATGTAGTCGCTGCTGTAGCCGTCGACCACGAAGATCCGCCCGTCCGGCGCAACGTCCACGGCCGTCAATCGCAAGACCGGCTTGCCCTTTTCCACTTTTTTCAATTCGGAAGGAATCGTCGAACCGTCGATGGTCAACAGCACCTTGCCGTCCAGTTGCATCTTCACGATTGACTGTCCACCGACCCGAGCGCCATAGATGTATTCACCGTCCGGCTCCTGGTGGATGACGAAGCCGTGGAAATCGCGCGGCGCGTCCGGTACGTTGCGCAGGTATTTCCCAGCGGGGCTAAACACCTGAATCCCCGGCCGCGGGCCGGCCAAAATGCTGACGTAGACATCGCCCGCGGCGCTGACGGCCACGTCGCCGTGGCTAGGGCCGATCGTTTGCATTTGGCTGGCTGGCTTGAGCCAGCCCTCGACGGGGCTGAATGCCAGCTCTGCCGCCTGCGCGCGAACGGAAAATACCAAGACCGCAACGAGAAACAGAACTGTCTTTTTCATGGCGTGGACTTCTACTCGGGGAGAAGGTGGGAGGGTGGCGAGGGAAGAAACTAGGGCGATGGCGGGCTGGCAGTCTGCGAGCGAATGTATTCCAACAGATCAGCAGCTTCCTGCGCAGTCAAGTCACTGAGCACGCGGTCGGGCATCAGCGACCGCTCGCTCTTGCGCAGCGCCTCGATATCCTTTCGATCGATGCGCACGACCTGCCGCTCGACCGTTTTGACCACGACTTCGCCTTCGGACTGCTCGACGATCAAGCCGCTGACGACGCGGCCATCGTCCATCACGACCGTATAGGCTGCGTAGGGTTCGTCGATCTTCAGCGAAGGCTCCAGCGCGTGTTGCAGCAGATCCGGGGTCCGCGGGTATTTCTTGGTGATTTCGCGCAGTGTGGGGCCGAGCGATTTGCCACGGTCGTCGAGTTCGTGGCAATGCCGGCACCGGGCCCCGTCGCTGAAAAAGATCAGCTTGCCGCGCTGCGCGTCCCCGCGGCGGCTGAGAACCACCTGCGGATCGATCTTCTCGCCCAGCGTCGCGCGGCGTTTCGCTTCCGGAATAAAGGTCTCGAACAGGCCCCGCACGTCGCTGGGGGCCGCGGCTCCCGCCAAGATCGCCACGGCCTGAGCGCGCCCAGCGAGCGAGCCGCGGTGCATCTCGACGACCAGCGCCAAGGCACTTTCCGTGCAGCGGACCAGTTCGCGAATCGCGTTGTCCGCGGCCGCATCGGAGACCGGGGGATGCCTACCGAGCACCTGCAACGCTTTCGACGCCGCCGTATCGGCGGTCACCGGGGCCGAGCGGGCGCGGGCCGGATCGTGGGGCATCGCGCGGATCCATTGCTCGATGAGTGCGATGCCCGCGCTATCGACAACGCGCGAACCGACGTACGGCATCCGCGCGTAGCCGAGCTTCGCCATGCGATACAGTAGCAGGCTCCGGTACGGGTCGCCGGGAACAATGATTTTGGCGTGCTGAATGCCAAAGGTGCCGATCCCAGTGCCTTTGTTCGTATTCAGCTTGCTAAAAGGCAACTCGCGACGCAGAAAAAACGAGATGATGGCATTTCCGCCCGGATGATGGCACATGCTGCAATTGGCGTGCAGATACGATCGGGCCCGATCGTCCAGCGACTGCGCGGCATCGTGCGGATCGACCAGGCGTGCAGGATCGTCGGCTGCTAGCGATGTGGCCGGAACGAGCACGCCTTGGGCGGCCAGCCGGCTCAACTGATTAGCCGATTGCGAATCGGCAGTCAGCGGCCGATCCAACTGATTGGCGAC
>DATCFX010001481.1:0-1014 GCA_036509275.1 Pirellulales bacterium
CGATCGCATGCGGCACCTGCCCCAGAAAGATCCGCGCGCCCAGCCCGCCGGCAAAAGCCATTTCGGCCGCGGCCACGGCCAGGCCGCCTTCACTCAAATCGTGGCACGCCCGCACCAGCCCGGCATCGATGGCCGCGTGCAGCCCAATAAATGTTGCCTTGGCGACGACCGGATCGACCTGGGGAACGTGGCCGCCTGCGAGGCCCTCGACCAGCGAAAAATGCGAGCCGCCCAGTTCCTCGCGTGTCACGCCGACTTGGTACAGAAAATTGCCGGCGCTTTTCAGATCCATGGTCACGGCCCGCCCGACGTCTTCGATCTGCCCCAGGGCGCTAATCAGCAGCGAAGGCGGAATGGCGATCGAGCGGCGATCACCACCGGCATCGGTGTAGCGGAATTCGTTGTTCAAGCTGTCCTTGCCGCTGATAAAAGGCGTGCCCAGCGCCACGGCCAGTTCCTGGCAGGCCAGGGCCGCCCGCACGAGCGAGCCGAGCGTGTCGGGCTGCTCGCAATCGCCCCAGCAGAAATTGTCGAGAATGGCAATCTGCCGTGGATCGGCGCCCACGGCCACGCAGTTGCGCAGCGCCTCGTCGATTGCGCTGGCTGCCATGTGACGCGTGTCGAAGTCGCCGTAGCGCGGGTTCATGCCGCACGACACGACCAGCCCGCGGCGCGAACCGAGCACCGGCCGGACCACGGCTGCGTCGCCGGGGCCAGAGTTGTGTACGCCGACCAGCGGCTTGACCACGCTGCCGCCTTGCACCTCGTGATCGTATTGCCGGATGATCCATTCCTTGCTGGCCACGTTTAGCGAGCCGAGGATCCGCAGCAACTCGTCGGTATAGTCCCAATGAAATTTGTCGGGCAGCGACAGGCCGGCGGCCGCCGGCGGCTGGTAGTGGGCTGCGCGCACCACGGGGGGCCGCCCGCCGTGCAGAAACTGCATGTCCAGATCGGCCACGCGAATGTCGTCGTAGTGCAATTCGAGCCGGCCGGTCGGCACAAAGCGGCCGA
>DATCFX010001482.1:0-3891 GCA_036509275.1 Pirellulales bacterium
GAAGGTGCTGACCGGCAGCCGCGACGGCACGGCCATCCTGTGGTTGGCCGTGGATTGGAAAGTCGACCGCCAGGCCAGGCCGGCCGACGTCCCGCCACTCGCCCTTTCGAACTGAGCCGTAGCGGAGAAGCACGGAAGCCATGGATCGCGGTTCCCTTCTGCAAAGTCGATACGAGATCGAAGACGAGGTCGGGCGTGGCTCGTTCGGCGTGGTGTACCGCGCCCGCGACCAGCTCACGGGCGAAACGGTCGCGATCAAAGTCCTGCTGCCGTGGGCCAGCCGGGATGCCGAGCTGCGCCATCGACTGAAGCGCGAGGCCGAGCTTGCGGGCCGGCTGCACTCGCGGCACGCGGTCCGCACCCAAGGTCTGGCCGACGACGGCGAACACGCCTTCGTGGTGATGGAGTTTCTCGACGGCCATGAGTTGGCCCAGTTTGTCGCCGGCGGGCCGCTGGCGCCCAACCAGGTGGAACCAATTGCACGGCAAGCGCTCGAAGTCTTGGGCGAGGCGCACGCCATGGGCGTCGTACACCGCGACATCAAGCCGCACAATTTGTTCATTTGCCGGGGTCCCGAGGGCGGCCTGCTGGTCAAGGTGTTCGATTTCGGCATCGCCAAGATCGTGGGCGGCTCCTCCGGCGGCGTGATGGAAACTACGAAGCTCACCGTCTCCGGCGGCGTGCTGGGAACGCCGGCCTACATGAGTCCGGAACAATGCCGCGGCGACGAGCTGACGCCCGCCAGCGACCTGTATTCGCTGGGAATCGTGCTGTACGAGGCGCTCACCGGGCACGTGCCGTTCGATGATCCCAGTCCGGTGCGGATGATGATAATGCACCTCGAGCAGCCCGTGCCGCCGCTGCCCCAGCCGGTAGCGGCCACGCCGCTGGGCCGGGCGATCCTGCGCGCGTTGGAAAAAGAGCCCGAGCGGCGCTTCCGGACCGCCGCCGAATTTGTCGCGGCCCTCGACGCGCGCGAAGTACCCCTGGCGGCAGCGGCTCCGGCAGCGGTCCCCCCGGCGCTTGGCGATCGCGACCAGCAGCGCATGCCCACCGTGACCGCTGGGACGAACGTCGCGGATCCTAGACTCCGGCATCCCTGGAAATGGGCGCTGGCTGCCGCGGTGATTGCGGCGATCGCCATCGTGATCGTCGCCGTGATCGCTTGGCCGGCGTGAGCGTTTTACCCCGGGCAGCCTCTTGCCGGGATTCTGGGCACGGTCTATCTTGAAAAACGCGGTTGCGGCACCTCGGCGGCCGCGTGTTTCGCTTCGATGCACGAGTGGCAATTGGGAGGTGGATAGCCGATGGACCAAAGCCCGGAAGAACTCCGCGCGCGGCTGGCCGATCTGCACCAGCAGTTGCAGGGCACGCGCAGCGTCAGCGGCGACACCCGCCAACTGCTGCTGGACATTTTGACCGATATTGATCGGGTATTGGCCGACACGGACCAATCCCCAACGGGCCAGTCCCTAGCGGCCGGCGAGCCAGCCGGCGTGGAAACTTCCCAGCCGGCCGGCTCGGAAAGCACTCCGCCCCTGGCGCAGCGTTTGGGCGAGGCCGCGCGGCAGTTTGAGGACACGCATCCGCAATTGGCCGCCAATGTCGGCAGCGTGGTCACCGCGCTCTCGCGGCTGGGGATTTGAACGGGCCCGAGTGCGAGCGAGAAAAAGCCCAGGGATTGCAATCCCTGGGCTTGGACGGCGCTGCGGGAAATAGGTGCCAGCGTTTCAGCTTTTGCCGGGCCGCTTGCGCGCCGGCAGGCCCTTCTTCTTGCCCTCCAGCATTTTTTCCAGCGTGATCTTCACGACGGTCCCCAATATCTGCTGGGGCTGATCCGCTTGAGCCGCCATGCTTTCCTGGCCGTCGACGAGCACCGGATCGCCCGGCTGGGCCCAAGTGTAGTTGTGGACCAGGACCTTGATGGTGGGCGCCGCGACCAGTTTGACTTTGATCGTCGCGCCGGGCGATTGCACCATCAGCATGCCATTCTTGAAACTGCGAACCGTGCCGCGAACGTGCATCTTGACGACCGCGTTCTTGTCTTTGGGTAACTTCTGCGTGACGTCGTCGGGCTCGAACACGAGTGGGTCGTCGCTCACCGTGATCTTGTCCAGTTCGCCTTCCATCTTTCCCAGCCGCGTCATCTCTCCGCTGAATTCGACCTCCACGCCGGACGCCAGATAGCCGACATCGGCCTTCCCCTCGACGGTCAGCTTTGTGTTCGGCGTAATCTGCACCAGCGCGATGGCGTTGTTCTTCGTGGGATCGGTGACGGCGATGCCGTTGGGCAGTGCTTGCGCGAACTTGCCTTTGAAACCCAGCACGGGCTTGGGCATCGGCTGCTGGGCTGCGGCTGACGAAATCAACAGCCCCCAGCCGGCCAGCACCGCACAGCACCAACGAGCGAACCCTAACGAACGGGTCATGGAACAAGCTCCCTCAAGGAAAAAAAGGTTCAGCCAAAGGAGTTTTGAAGGTCGATTCCGGGCCGGCCAATCTTCAGCCGTCAGCCGGCCAGGCGAATGCTCGCAACTACCATAACCCGAATGCTGGCACGATGCCACCAGGATGGGCCACCGTAGGTGCCGCGAGCCGAGCGGCACCAGGCGCGACGCTCGACTTGTCGCACACCCGGCCCGGCTCGGCTCGCCGGGCCTACGGAGCGTTCCGCCGGCCGACGTTTCAGTGGGGCAGGCGGTTGTGGCCGGGGCCGGTGAGCGTCAAAATGCCGGCTCCCTGCGATTTCCTCACTTATTGCGCTCCACCGTTGCGGTTTTTGCCATGAGCGATCCGACACCGATCACCGTTCCCGACTTCGTGGCCATGAAGGCCGCGGGGCGAAAAATCAGCATGCTCACGGCCTACGATTTTCCCACGGCCGCGCTGCTGGATGCCGCCGGCGTCGACGGTATCCTGGTGGGCGATAGCCTGGGCATGGTCGTGCAAGGCCATGCCACCACGCTGCCGGTAACCCTGGATCAGATGATCTACCATGCCGAAATGGTCGGCCGGGCCGTGCGCCGGGCCTTGGTCGTCGTGGATCTGCCGTTTCCGCTGGGTTCGCTCGAGCCGGCCGAAGTGGTCCGCGCCGCCGCCAGGATTCTCAAGGAAACGCGCTGCCAGGCCGTCAAGCTGGAGGGCGGCCGCGAGCAGTCGCAAGCCATCGCCGCGCTGGTGAGCGCCGGCATTCCAGTCATGGCCCACTGCGGGCTGCGGCCGCAGAACGTACACCTGTTGGGCGGATACAAAGTGCAGCGGGCCGAACAGCAACTGCTGGCCGATGCCCAAGCCGCCCAGGCGGCCGGCGCGTTTGCCATCGTGCTGGAGTGCATCCCCACGGGCATTGCCGGGCGGATCACGGCGGCCGTCGGCGTGCCGACCATCGGCATCGGCGCGGGGGTCGAGTGCGACGGCCAGGTGCTCGTCACGCCCGACATGCTGGGGTTCACCAGCGGCTACGTGCCGCGGTTTGTGAAAGCCTACGCGGCGATGAAGGCAACGGCCACCGCAGCGGTCGAGCAGTATTGCCAGGAAGTTCGCGCCGGCAAGTTTCCCGGTGCGGAACACTCGTTCAAAGGATAGTCATGCCCAATCGCCTGGCGCACGAAACCAGCCCTTACCTGTTGCAGCACGCGGAAAACCCGGTGGACTGGTATCCGTGGGGTGCCGAGGCGCTCGAGCGGTCGAAGCGCGAGCAGAAGCCGATCTTCCTGTCGATCGGCTATTCGGCCTGCCATTGGTGCCACGTGATGGAGCACGAAAGTTTTGAGAACCCGGCCATCGCCGGCGCTCTCAACGAGCACTTCGTCAACATCAAGGTCGATCGCGAAGAGCGGCCCGACCTGGACCAGATTTACATGACCGCCGTGCAAGCCATGACCGGCCGCG
>DATCFX010001483.1:0-5163 GCA_036509275.1 Pirellulales bacterium
ATCGGGCCGGCAGGCAACACCCAAAGCCGCGCGCGCGTCACCGCGCCGCTGGTCTCGAACCCGTCCGGACCTGTGGCCCGCGCAGCGGGCACGGCCTCGCAACCAGCCAGCCCCGCCTCGCAACCAGCCAGCCCCGCCTCTCAGCCGGCCGGCCCCGCGCGCAACAAATCGCGGTTCGTTTGGCCGGCCGCCGCCGCCGTCGCTCTGGCGGCGCTGCTTTCCGTCGGGTGGCTCGGCTTCTACCGTTCGTCTTCCGGGGCGGGCTCCCAAGACCACGCCGGCTCCGCGCCGGCCAATCCGCTGCCCAAGCAAATGGCCGAGTGGAAGAGCCGCGCCGACAAGCTCGAACGCGTGCTCTGGATCGACAGCGGCCCGCTGGTGGCCAATCCGCACTATGCCAACGCCGCCGGGCTGACGGCTCAGCTCGACGCGCTGGCTGCAAAAACCGCCGAGCCGACCAAGCAGCAACTCGCGACGCTGGAGCGCGATCTGACCAGCATGGCCGAAGTCCAGCACCGTACGTCCCAGCAGTTCGCGCAGTATCACAAACTGCACGCGACCGCCGACGCTTCGCCAGAATCACGCGAGCAACTCGCGAGCCAACAGCGGTCGCTGGATGACGGCGGTTCGCAGTTGCTGACTTTTGCCCGCCGTTTGCAGACGTTGCAAACAGCCGCGGCCACTCCCGAGGGACGCTTCGATGCCGGGGCCACGGCCGAACTGACCATGCTGCGCGAGATGGAAGCCGCGACTGCCGCCGATCACTTGATTGCAGTCAAGGCCGCGACGCTCGATCGGGCGGTCGTGCTGACGGCGGCCGCCAACACGGACCTGGCCTGGCTGGCAATCAACGTTCTGGCTCGCTCGGACCGGCCGGCGGGCGTTCGCCAGGCGATTCAATGGTTCGACACCTATCCGCCGGATCGCCAGGCGCTGCTGTGCTGGTCGCTGCTGTTGTCCGGCCAGAGCGAGTCGATCGCCGCGGCCGTCAAGAAGTTGCAATTGCACCCCGGCTTGCTGACCAAGATCGAACGCAAGCCGATCGTGAAGCTGGTCGCGGGCGACATGACGAAGTACCAGTCGGTGCTGCCGCTACTGCTGGCCTCTTGCGCGACGGGCGACGAGCGCTTCGAGCTGTTTCGGATCCAGGTCTCACGCATGAACGAAGCCTGGGCCCGCGAGATCGAGCAGGCGTGCGCGGCCGGACTGCTGAGCGACCGCGTCGAGCAGGTGGTGCTGGAGATCATCGCCGGGCATCACCAGGCGGCCTATCCGCTGGCCCTGCGACTGTTGGAACAGCATCCTCATCTGCTGCTGGCCGGATGGCCGCCAGCGCAGCTCGACGCATTGCTGAGCGAAAGTCCGGAGTTGGCGAGCAAGCTGGCCGCGCAATGGATCATCCACGGCAATCCGGAGCAGCGGGCGGCGGCTTTGTCGGTGTACGGCGATCCGCGTTCGAAGTTGACGCCCGAGCAATTGCTGTCGCGGCTGGAAAACGATCGTCCTCACGAGCCGACGCTGCTGCTGAACCAGGCGCTGGCCGGCACGCACGCCGGCGCGGCTCGCCTGGCCGAGTTTCTGCTGACGCACGTGCGACCGTTGGAGCCGGGAAAACTGGTCTATGGGGCGGCTTCGTCCGCGGCGCTGGGTCGGCCGGGCGTGCGGACCGAGCTGTTCAAGCTCGCCTGGCAGGCCTCCGAGCAGGGGCGTACCTGGGTGCTCGAGCAATTGTTGGGAGACGACTTTGTCCACCAGCTTCGCGACGCGGACGCCCAGCGCGAGCGGCAGTTGCAATTGCTGGCTCCGATTGTCAAGACGCTCGACGGCAAACTGGTCAGCCTCAAGAACCTCGGAGCCAGTGCCTTCCGCGATCAGGGCTTGCAGCTTACGGCAAAAGAAATTGCGCACGTGCCCGGCAGCACGGATCCGGCTAGTGTGGATCCCACGCCTTGGTCGCCCGACGAGGCTTCCAACACCAGCCTGCTCAAGCTGCGATCCCGACTCGAACCGCTGCGGACGTCGGCCGATGCCCTCTATGCGTCGACCTTGGATCAGCTCGACCGCTATCTCTCGGACCTGGTCATGCTCAATACGCTGACCTATGAATTGACGCGCATTTACGATGTGACGATTATCAAGCAATTGGCCGGCGTGCGGCGCGAAATTCAGCTCAAACACCTGGAATCCTGGGATTTCCGCTTCGTCTACGCGAGCCACCAGAACTTCGAGCGGCAGCGCACCGTGTACCGCGATCTGATAAAATCAATCGCCACCACGCGTCAGTCGCTGGCCATCCTGCAGCCGGCAACGGCGAAGTAAAACGCTCGAGAGGGACGGGGAGAAGGCGTTCATGCAGCCACACAGTCAGACGGCGACTTACTTTCCGCCCAAGGCCGCTGAACCGCCCCCGGCCGCGGACACCCAAAATCGGCGCCGCCGGCGGCGGTTGATGATCGTCGCCGCAGGTTGCGCCTTGGTGGCCGTGCTGCTGGTCGCCGGGTGGATCTTGCTGGCCACCGCGGGAGATTCCAGCAGCGCGGGCTCGAGCGAGCTGACCCGCTTCGACGGGCACCAGGCGGCGGTCCGCGCCCTGGCGGTGGCGGCCGATGGCCAACGGGCGGTCAGCGGCGACCAGGCCGGCAAATTGCTGGTTTGGAATACTACGAACCGCGTCGTGCAGGGGCGTCTGGCCGCCGACGCGGCGAGTGTCAATTGCGTCGCCATTTCGCTGGACGGCAAGTTGGCCGCCAGCGGCGATGAGGCCGGCAAGATTAGGGTTTGGGACCTCGAGCACTTACGCCAGCAGGCCAGCGTCGTGGGCCATCGTGGCGCGGTCACGAGCGTGGTCATGTACCCGGCGAAGACGCATCTCGTGAGTGGCGGCCGCGATGGCCGCCTCGTGCTCTGGAAGCTTTCCGAGCGGGGCGCCGACTGCACGCCGGCGCAGCAGGCCGCGCTGAATTCCGTGGAAGTGACCTGTCTGGCCATCACGCCCGACGGCTTGCAAGTCTTGTGCGGCGACACGTCCGGCGCGATCACCGTGTGGAACCTGGCCAGCATGCAGCAACTGCGGCGTTTCGAAGCCCACAAGGGAGCGGTGCGGGGCGTGGCCGTTTCGCCGCTGGGGGGCCAGGCGATCACCTGCGGCGACGACGGCCAGGTGCGGCGTTGGGATCTCGAGCGCGGACGGCTGGTCGTCTCGGGCAAGCCTGCTGGCGATCCCGTGCGTCCCTTGGCGGTGGCCTATTCGCCCGGCGGCACGCGGGCCCTGTCGGCCGACAGCGATGGCCAGGTATGCCTGTGGTCGGTGGACGACATGCAGGTGATCAGCAGCTATGCCGGCCATACGGCCGCCGCTTCGTGCGTGGTGTTCTTTCCCAGCGGCAGCGTAGCGCTCAGCGGTTCGCTGGATCATTCGATTCGGGTCTGGCAGATGCCGGTTCCGTCGGTGTTGGAAGCCAAGCAAACCGCCGCCGCGATCGCCGGCGTCCAGCGGCAAGGCGAGCGGCTGCTGAAATTCCGCCGGCAAATGGAGCTGGGCCAGCAAGCCTTGCACGAGGAGCGAGACCATGAGGCGCTGGCCGAGTTCCGCGCGGCCGAAGCCAGCGTCGACCGCGGCTCGCTCGAATTCCAAGTGGCGCATCAGGCCTCCGTTGCGCTGGCCGCCGAAAGCCAGGCGCTCGCCGACTACGAGGCCCGGTGCAAGGCCGGCGCGGCCGCCCTGGAAAACGAAGCGCTGGACGAAGCGCTCAAACAGTTCGCGCAGGCCCGCCAGGCGATTGCCGGACGACCGGAAGCCGCCACGCTGCACCAGGCCGACGAGGGATACGCCACCGCGGCCAGGCTGGTGCAACTCAAGCGGGCGCTGGACGGGCGGAAGATCACCTATCACAAATTCAATTTTTCCGAGCACGCGCCGGCGAAACAGTCGCTGGCTGCAGGCCAGCGGTTTGCCTTTCTGCTGAACAGCGCCGATCCACCCATGGCGCTGGCGAGCACGCCGCTGGAATGGACCTTCGACTTGCAGACGCCGGTGGCCTTCCCCGACGAAAAAGTGGACTTCAAGGTGCAACTGTGGCAGCACGGCGCCACGCGGCCGCTGGCCGAAGTGCGGCAGCCGTTCGCGGTTGGCCAGACCGAACAATCGTTCAACGGGCGAGCCCAGCCGCCCGAGGGCGGTTGGCAGTCGGGCGAGTATCAATTGCGCGTCGGCCTGGTATTGCCGAAAAAGGAAGCCCCGCGCGAGCCGCTCGATTTTAAGCTCGGCGTACTCGACTGGAGCGAGAAGCACTTCGAGCTCAAGCCCGATGAACTGCTCGCGGCCGATTACCTGTTGGATGCGGGCATCAAGCTCGAGCGCGGCGACGGCGTGATCGTCAAGGCGACGGGCACGATGGCGCCGGCGCCCGTGGCGTTCTATCGCCAATTGCTGGTGGATCCGAAGATTTCGGCGCCGGTGCCGACGGGGCCGGCTGGCATTAGGTGGCTGGCCGACGGCATGCGCGTCCACCGATATCGCCTGGTGGATCTGAAGTCCAACTACGCGGCCTTGCTACTGCGCATCGGATACGAGGGATCGTGGCTGGCTTATCGCGACGACGCCTTTCCGATGTTGTCTCCGCTGGCCGGGCCGTTGCAATTGGCGATCAATTCCGTGCTGCCGCTGGGCCATTCGTCCGTACACGCATCCAAGAACCTTTCCGATTCCGAACGATCGTACTGGGCCGCCGGATCGGGCGCTTACCAGGTCACGATCTTGCACGGCCGATTTGAATTTCCGATTTCGCTTTCGGCCATCCAGCGGGCCGGGCTGTTGACGCGCTTCAGCGACCGCTGACGAAACCCGGGGGGAGAACGCCACGATGAAGAACTACCTGCTCATGGTCTGCGGCCTGGCGCTGACCATCGGCGTCTGCGTGGCCGTGATCCATTACGAGGCCGACCAGACGCGCGACGCGATGCGCGACATGGCCCACGACGAGCTCACCAAAGGCGTTCGCGACGGAATCGAACGAACCGTCGACAAGGCCACGGGGGGCATGTCGGACCTGGGAAAGGTCATCGGCAAGGTCGAATCGACGCTCGAAAGCGCGGCCGGAACACCTGCCGGCAGCTTGCCCAAATCGCTGCCCGAGGCGGCGGACTCGGCGGGCGAAGTCGCCG
>DATCFX010001484.1:0-2518 GCA_036509275.1 Pirellulales bacterium
CGGCGACTGCCTAACCGTCACCGGCAAGACGCTGGGCGAAAACCTTCGCGATCTGCCGGGCCTCAAGGCCGGGCAGCAGATCTTGCAACCGTTGGAAAAGCCGATCAGGCCCACCGGCCACATCCAGATTCTGCGCGGCAACCTGGCGCCTGACAGCGCCGTGGCCAAGATCACCGGCAAGGAAGGTGAAGTCTTCACCGGCCCGGCCAAAGTCTTCGACGGCGAAGAAGAAATGCTGGCCGCGCTGGAGCAAAAGCAGATCGCCAAGGGGGACGTGATCATCATCCGCTACGAAGGCCCCAAAGGCGGCCCCGGCATGCCCGAGATGCTGACTCCCACCTCGGCCATCATGGGCGCCGGCCTGGGCAAGGACGTCGCGCTACTCACCGACGGGCGCTTCTCCGGCGGTTCGCATGGTTTTATCGTCGGCCACATCACGCCCGAGGCGCAAGCCGGCGGACCAATCGCGCTGGTGAAGACCGGCGACCGCATCACGATCGACGCCAGCCGCAACCTGCTCGCCGTGGATCTCACCTCCGACGAACTGGCCCGCCGCCGCGCCGCCTGGCAAGCCCCGCCGCTCAAAGCCACGCGCGGCACGCTCTACAAGTACATCAAAAACGTCGCCCCGGCGAACCTCGGCTGCGTGACGGATGAATGAGTTGCTCGAGGCCGCGTGCTACCCAGAACGCGTGCTCAAACGTGAGGGCCAATCGATTTGCTACGGGCTAATCAATTGCGGACTCCGTTTGGCGCGATTCACTCGTTCGCGTACGGCATCATGATCTCGCTGACGGCGATGCCGGCGATGGCGGCAAAACCGCCGTCGGCGATTGAAGCGCCTAGGCGATTGGCATTGCGGAGGTAGCGATCGCTGGGGCGGCGGCCGGTGAGCTTGCGCTGTAGATCGTCGCAAAAGCAATCGGCCGCCACGTGGATCAGCTCGTCGCTCTGCCGCGCGGCATAGAGGCTGGTGCAGAGCATGATGATGGCGTCCTGCACGCGCAGCGAGACTTCGGCCATGCGGCACTGCCGGTCGGCCAGGGCCAGCTGATATTTCCGCATCAGCCCGCTGATCTCCAAGGCCGAATGCCCCAACCAATCGGCCGCGAACTCCGCACGCTTTTGCAACGCCGGCGGCATCTTCGGCAAGTCGGGCTCGGGATGACGGCGAATTTTTTGCTCCAGGAACCACTTTGAGTACTGCCAGAGTGGCTCGCGCAGCGCCCAGGCATGGGCCGGGTTCAGCAAGTTCGGCTGTTTGATGCTCGCGGCCGCCAGAGTCTTGCCGATCGGTTCGAAGAACTGGGTGCCGTGCTGTTTGACGAGCGACTTGAAGAAGGCCATGCCCAGCATTTCGCCTTCGCCTTCGTAGATGCACGGCGCCAAAAACTCGTGGACATTGTCGCCGAACATGTGCCCGTGCAGGAACGCCCGGCCGCCGTGCGTCTTCATCATCAGCTCGATGGCCGCTTCCTTCTGGGCCTCGCTGCCAAAGATCTTGGCGATGATGCATTCCATTTCGCCGCGGTAGCCTTGATCGATCAGGCCCGAACACCAGGCCACCAGCGCGTCGCTGGCCACGATCAGCCCGGCCAGCCGGGCGACGCGCCGCCGCACCAGCTCGCGGCTGGCGATCGCGGCGCCGTAGGTTTTGCGGAAGCGGGCCCAAGGGAGCATGCCGGCCAGCATCAGCCGCATGCCGCCAGCCGCCGCGGCGCACAGCGCCACGCGGCCCAGGTTCAAGCCGTGATAGGCGATCGTCAGCCCATCGCCGCGGGCGGGCCGCAGCAGGTTGGCGGCTGGCACGCGAAAATCGCGGAACAGGATCCCCTGGTTGTAAGCATGCTTGAGCGCGTAGAGGCCATACTTCTTGAGTTGAAAATGCTCGTTCTCTTCGCTGGGCAGCTCGACGATGAGCACGGCCGGCCGATCGTCGATGAGGCACACCAGCCCGATCGTGCGGCCCGGCACGACGTTGGTGATGAATAGTTTTTCGCCGTTGACGACGTAATCGTCCCCTTGGAGTACGGCCCGCGTGCGCAGGGCCGTCAGATCGGAGCCGGCGCCCGGCTCGGTGAGCGCAAAGGCCGAGAGCCGCGAGCCATCGGCCAGGCCCGGCAGGAACCGCGCCTTTTGTTCGGCATTGCCGAAAGCCCGCACGGGATCGACCGCCCCGATGCAGCCGTGAACGCTGGCCAGGCCGGCCACGGTGGGATCGATCGTGGCCATGCGCGTCAGAAACGGTGCGAAGCTGGCGAAGGCGGCCCCTGAGCCGCCGTACTGCCGGTCGACGAGCAAGCCCCAATAGCCGGCGGCGCCCAGTTCCTGGAATACCGCTTCGGTGATCTTGCCGGCCGAGTCCATCAGCGTGCCGGCGGCGCGATGCCGGGCCGCGATGGCCAGCGAAGCTTCCATCACTTTGGCCACTTCCGGCGGCGTGCTGGGCGTCTCGCTGGCAAACAGCTTGACCGGCACCTCATTTTCCCACACCGCGCGATGGGCCGGGCTGGCCGTC